>QIHT01000078.1 GCA_003229115.1 Gammaproteobacteria bacterium
TTATACTTGTCTTTCTGCCACTTGCAGTTGACTCTTCAAGTGGAGTCGGCAAACTTAGCAGTGCATGTTCCAGAACTTCCTCAACCCAACGTACCGGTTTTATATCCAGTTTATTCAGGATATTTTTTGGAATTTCGACAAGATCCTTTTCGTTCTCATGCGGTATCAGAATAGTCGTTATGCCGGCACGGTGTGCTGCCAGTAGTTTTTCTTTTAGCCCACCGATAGGCAATATCTCACCACGCAGCGTGATTTCGCCCGTCATTGCCACACTGGCTTTGACCGGGATACCCGTCAGCGCTGACGCCAGCGCCGTACACATGCCGACACCTGCGCTAGGGCCGTCTTTAGGTGTAGCACCTTCCGGTACATGTACATGTATATCCTTGCTTTCCTGAAAATCGGGCTGCAAGCCGAGTGAGTTTGATCGACTACGAATCACCGTCATCGCTGCCTGAATAGATTCCTGCATGACATCACCTAACTGGCCGGTAATCGATAGTTTGCCTTTACCCGGCATAACAGCGGCTTCAATCGTCAATAACTCACCACCCACTTCTGTCCAGGCCAGACCATTGACCTGACCGACCTGATCATTTTCTTCTGCAACACCGTAACGGAAACGTTTCACACCGAGGAATTTCTCAAGATTTCTGGCGGTAACAGAAGTCGACTTGCTTTTAGGGTCAAGCACCATCTGTTTAACCACTTTACGGCAAATTTTTGCAATTTCCCGCTCCAGGCTACGAACACCTGCTTCGCGTGTGTAGAGACGGATGATATCGCGTAATGCAGAATCACTTACCTGTAGCTCATCATCATTTAAACCGTTATTTTTCATTTGCTTGGGCATTAAATACTTCCTGCCAATTGCCACTTTTTCTGCCTCTGTGTAACCAGGCAAACGAATCACTTCCATACGATCCAGTAAAGGACCGGGAATATTCATGGTATTCGCCGTCGCTACAAACATCACATCGGACAGATCGAAATCAACTTCAAGATAGTGGTCTGCAAAGGTATGGTTTTGTTCGGGATCCAGCACTTCCAGTAATGCCGAAGCCGGATCGCCCCGGAAGTCAGCTGCCATTTTGTCAATTTCATCTAACAGAAACAATGGGTTGCGTGTTCCTACCTTGCTCAGGTTCTGTATCACTTTGCCCGGCAACGAACCAATATAGGTTCGGCGATGGCCACGAATCTCGGATTCGTCACGTACACCGCCCAGCGCCATACGCGTGTATTTGCGGTTAGTCGCTCGGGCAATAGACTGACCCAGCGAAGTTTTACCTACGCCTGGGGGTCCGACCAGACATAAAATGGGGCCCTTCAATTTTTTCACGCGCTGTTGAACCGCCAGGTATTCGAGAATGCGCTCTTTAACTTTTTCAAGACCGTAATGGTCATCGTTAAGCACTGCTTCCGCACCGGCCAGGTCTTTTCTGATCTTGGATTTTTTCTTCCACGGACAATCGGCCAACCAGTCGATGTAATTTCTTACCACGGTTGCTTCTGCTGACATGGGCGACATCATTTTTAATTTGTTGAGTTCACCGGTGGCTTTTTTATTGGCCTCCTTACTCATGCCGGCTTCTTTGATGCGTTTTTCCAGATCTTCAATTTCGTTAGGTACATCATCCATGTCACCCAGTTCTTTCTGGATGGCTTTCATCTGTTCATTCAGATAATACTCGCGCTGGCTCTTTTCCATTTGCTGCTTAACGCGACCACGAATGCGTTTTTCGATCTGGAGTAAATCGATTTCCGCATCGATCAATCCCATCAAATATTCAAGGCGTTGGTGCACGCCTTCAATTTCGAGTATTTTTTGTTTTTCTTCCAGCTTCAACGACATGTGTGCAGCAATGGTGTCGGCCAATCTTGATGGCTCGTCGATACCTGCCAGTGATGTCAATATTTCAGCCGGTACTTTTTTATTCAGTTTTACATATTGGTCAAACACGTTGAGTATCGAGCGTGACAGAATATCTATTTCACGTTCACTTTCATCATCACCCGGCACATCTTCAATTAATGTGTAACTGGCGACAAAAAAGTGTTCACCTTCCTGTAAATCTTCAATTTTTGCGCGCTGCGAACCTTCGACCAGCACTTTGATGGTGCCGTCAGGTAGCTTCAACAGCTGCAGAATCGTGGCCAGTGTACCAATCTCGTGAACATCATCGATGGTGGGGTCATCTATATCTGCACTTTTCTGTGCCATCAACAGAATTTGTTTGTTGTCCTGCATGGCGGCGTCCAGTGCCTGTATGGATTTTTCACGGCCTACAAATAAGGGAATCACCATGTGCGGATAAACCACGACATCTCTTAGCGGTAATACGGGAACTTCGCTGGCTGATGTGGGTTTGACGGGATCCTGATCGGGGGTACTGGCCATGTTTGCCTCTTTTGTGTGAATTCCCTGCTCAAATGGGGACTGTTAGTCCGACTTTCAAGTGTCGGCATCCTGAACAGCCATGCTTCTCCCGACTTCTGTGGTCGGCTTTATTAATCACTGTGGGTGTAATACCCCGTGGCTTGCCACGTAATCTGTAGGTGCGACTAAATCGCTCCTGGCGATTTAGTCGCACCTACAATTAATACCCCGTCAGCTTGCTGCGGGGTAGTTTATTGTTCCTGTGACGCTTTCAGGTCGCCACCTTCGTACACCATGAACGGCTGATTATCGCCTTCGATGACTGATGCATCGATAACCACCCGGGCGACATCATTTTTTGACGGCAACTCATACATGGTCTCGAGTAAAACATTTTCAAGAATGGTGCGCAGACCACGTGCACCGGTTTTGCGCGCCATCGCTTTCTTGGCGATGGCCTGCAGGGCATCATCGCGCAACTCCAGCTCGCAACCTTCCATTTCAATCATCTTGGTATATTGTTTAACCAGTGCGTTCCTGGGTTGGGTCAGAATAGTCACCAGCGCGTCCTGATCCAGTTCATCGAGTGTTGCCACCACTGGCAGGCGTCCCACAAATTCCGGAATTAAACCGTATTGAATCAGATCATCCGCTTCCAGATCCTGAAGTACATCACTGAGCTGACGTTTTTCGTCAATCGTTCTTACTTCGGCACCAAAACCGATGCCACCCTTTTCTGAACGATCCCGAATAACCTTTTCCAGTCCGGAGAAAGCGCCACCACAGATGAATAATATTTTTCCGGTATCCACCTGCAAAAACTCCTGTTGAGGATGTTTGCGACCACCCTGTGGGGGTACTGAGGCGATTGTGCCTTCAATCAATTTCAACAAAGCCTGCTGCACACCTTCACCGGATACGTCACGGGTAATCGAAGGGTTATCTGATTTGCGCGAGATTTTATCGATCTCGTCAATATAGACAATGCCGGTTTGCGCCTTGTCCACATCGTAATCACATTTCTGCAACAGCTTCTGAATAATATTTTCGACATCTTCGCCAACATAACCGGCTTCCGTCAGCGTGGTGGCATCCGCGATAGTAAATGGCACATCCAGCATCCGCGCCAGCGTTTCAGCCAACAGGGTTTTACCTGAACCGGTGGGGCCAATCAACAGGATATTACTCTTGGATAATTCGATATCGTCTTTTTTATGCTTAACTTCGAGGCGCTTATAATGGTTATAAACGGCGACAGCAAGAACCTTCTTCGCACGCTCCTGGCCAATCACGTAATCATCCAGAATGGCGTTGATTTCCATCGGCGTCGGTAACTTGCTGATCGCAGAACTCGACTCCTCTTCCATCTCTTCGAGAATGATGTCATTGCACAACTCAACGCATTCATCACAGACGTACACAGACGGACCCGCAATCAGCTTTTTAACTTCATGCTGACTCTTGCCACAGAAAGAACAGTACAGGAGTTTTTCTGAATCGTTGCCGGAGTTGTTTTTATCGTCGCTCATTCTGTTCTCTGGTTCCCGGGGGCTAACACTAAAAAATTATCATCCTGCTGTACCTCAAAAACACCTGGCAGGTGACTAAATCGGGCTGATGCAAAATCATCATCTAATACATAGACCATAGCGCATTAAGAACATTTCAACAAAATTTTAGGCCAGAAAACACCAATTTTTTGTGCTGGTACTTAAAAAACACCCCTAAGTGGGCAAAAACTAGCCACTAAGAGCGATCTGTGAGCACTTCGTCAATCAAACCATAGGTTACGGCCTCTTCACCACCCATGAAATTGTCACGTTCAGTGTCATTATCAATGGTTTCAATGGTTTGACCGGTATGATTGGCTAATAACTGGTTGAGTTGTTCGCGAATTTTAAGGATTTCACGGGCATGAATGTCAATATCGGTGGCTTGCCCCTGGTATCCACCCAGTGGCTGGTGAATCATCACGCGTGAATGCGGCAAGCAGTAACGTTTACCTTTTTCGCCACCTGCCAGCAATATCGCGCCCATACTCGCCGCCTGGCCAATACACAGGGTACTGATGTCTGGCTTGATAAACTGCATGGTATCGTAAATAGCCAAACCAGCGGTGACCGACCCCCCGGGGGAGTTGATATATAAGGAGATATCTTTGTCGGGGTTCTCTGATTCAAGATACAGCAACTGGGCTACTACAAGATTGGCCATATGGTCCTCGATGGGACCCACGACAAAAATCACTCTTTCCTTAAGCAGTCTTGAATAAATATCGTAAGAACGTTCACCTCGGGAAGTCTGTTCGACCACCATGGGTACCAGGCCTAATGCCTGCGTCTCCATTGCGCCTTCTATCTGACCGATTTTATGCTGCATAATTTTTTACCTGTTTTTTTTATAGTATAGACCCACTTTAGCCAAGTTTATTTGCCCGGATTCATGATTTCGTCAAACGAGCTTTTGGCTTCTGAAACGCTGGCTTGTTCGATGATCCAGTCTACCACCATATCTTCCATCACCAGTGTTTCGATGCTGCGTAACAACTGCGGGTTGCTCCTGTAATGATTAACAAGCTCAGCCGGGTCTTCGTAATCTTTAGACATTAGCTCAATCCGTTGCTGTACTTTTTCCTGATCAACCTGAATCGCTGACAGCTTGACCACCTCCGACAAAATCATACCCAGCTTGACACGACGAGCGGCATCTTCCAGGTATGACTCAACCGGTAAATCTGCGCCTGGCTGCTGCACGCTGGTTTGTTGCTTAAGCGTTTCGGCCTCTTCCAGAATAATCGCTTTCGGAACATCAACAGGATTTTTTTCCACCAGTTGATCCATGACTTTTGACTTGGCATCAACTCTAATCCGGTTGTCTAACTCACGCTGCATGTTAGCCTTGATGTCCTCACGAAATTTTTCAATACCGCCTTCTTCAACACCAAACGCTTTGGCAAACACTTCGTCGATCTCGGGTAATGCTGGTGCCTCGACTTTGGTGATGTTAATCGCAAAATCAGCGGTTTTACCGGCGAGATCTGCTGCCTGATAATCTTCAGGAAAAGGCACGGTAATACTGGTATCAGCCCCTTTCGAGAGCCCTTTGAGACCGTCTTCAAAACCGGGAATCATACTGCCCGAGCCAATCGTGATCGGCACATCTTCAGCAGACCCGCCATCAAAAGCCTCACCATCAATACTGCCTTTGAAACCAACCGTCACACGATCGCCGTCTTCTGCAGCTCGATCAACTTCGCTCCACTCAGCTTTTTGCTTACGCAGCGTATCCAGCATATTATCGACGTCGGCATCGGCAATTTCAGCAACGAGCTTCTCAAGCTTGATGTCACTAATCGGTGATAAGGCCAGCTCGGGATAAACCTCAAAAGTCGCGGTGTATTCAAGTGCCTGACCTTGTTCCAGACTGGATGCATCAATCGAAGGGTCACCCGCAGGACGCAAGTTCTCCTGAGTGATAGCATCGCGGAAAGAACTCTGCATCAGTTCGCCGGCAACTTCCTGAAATATTTGCGCACTATAGCGCTGCTTAACCACCTTGAAAGGAACTTTGCCCGGACGAAAACCGTCAATTTTGACTCTGCCCTGCATCGACTTGAGTCGATTTTCCACTTCCAACTCCAGCGTTTCTGCCGGAATCTGTACCGTCATTTTGCGTTCAAGCCCTTCACCCGTTTCAACTGAAACCTGCATAACTACCTCGATATAACTGTTTCTTTTGTATGATAAAAATTAGCTGGTGCGAGAGGAGAGACTCGAACTCTCACGTCAAAGACACTGGTACCTAAAACCAGCGCGTCTACCAATTCCGCCACTCTCGCATATTGGGGGCGAATAATAGCAAAAAAGCCCGCTTTGTGCGGGCTTTTCAATGTTATTTGACTGGTTACAGACTATTTTCATCAGCTCAAAAACAAAGTCAAAAACTTTCACCACAGAGGCACAGAGAACACAGAGGTTTATTTTGTTAACTGCGCCTACGGCGTAGCTAACAATAAAAAGCCTTTCTCTGTGTTCTCTGTGCCTCTGTGGTAAATAAGCTTTTAAAGCCTTTATCAGCACTACCACACCCCAATACCCATTAAATCACTTTGTAGCTCGGTTCGCTCTTTTTCGAGAATTGCCTGCCATTTTTTAACTTCTTCAAGATGCTGCCTGACCCTTCTAAATTTTTCCACTTCATCTTCATCACTGTCGATCATTCCTAAAGCTATATCAGCCTCACCAATACCTTCCTGCCAGTTCGCCAGTTGCAAATAGCCCACTTTTAACGCATCCATAATTTGTGGCTTTCCATTAACGCTTAAAGCTAATATCAGTGCTTGTTTGATTTTTTCTTTGGTGTGTGGAAGTTTGCCGACATCAGCAATATAAAACGGGGCGGGAGATTTGTGCAACATGTTATTCCTGAGGTAATTTACATTATCACAGGAGACAACAATGAGAAGAAAAAGACGTAATCATTTGCCCGGATTCAAAGCCAAAGTTGCATTGGCAGCGATCAAAGGTGACAAAACACTGGCCGAGCTGGCTGAGCGATTTGATGTGCATCAAAACCAGATTCAGGACTGGAAGAAACAGTTATTAGATCAAGCCGATAGCGTATTTGGCAGCAGCCATGAACGCAAAGCGGCCGATGAAGCGCAGTTGAAAGACCTGCATGCAAAAATTGGCGAGTTGGCACTGGAGAATGATTTTTTAGCCAAAGCGCTCGGGCGATGAGTTCGTCCGAGCGCAAAGCCAAGGTCGATCATACTCATGCGCTATCAATTAGCCGGCAGTGCAAAGTTTTGTCGATAAGCCGATCATCGGCTTATCGACAACCTGCAACGGTGGGCACAGAGGATCTGGATCTGATGTACAAACTGGATGTGCTGCATCTTCGTCATCCGTTCAAAGGCACTCGTCGCTTACGTGATGACCTATGGGATGTTCATGGGCTGCATGTCAATCGTAAACGCATACAGCGATTGATGCGGATTATGGGCATTCAAGCTCTATACCCGGGAGCGAAAACCACGCGGGTAAACCCACAGCACAAAGTCTATCCCTACTTGTTGCGACATGTTGAGATTAATCAGGTCAATCAGGTGTGGTGTACCGATATCACCTACATACCCATGCGCAAAGGTTTTTTGTATCTGGTTGCGATTATGGACTGGTACTCCAGGAAGGTTCTCTCATGGCGGCTATCCAATAGCCTGGACACAGCCCCCTGCATTGAGGCATTGGAAGAGGCGACAGCGAAGTATGGCGCACCGGAGATATTCAACAGCGACCAGGGTTGTCAATTTACCAGTGAGGGATTTACCGATGGTCTCAAAGCTCATCACATTAAAATCAGCATGGACGGCAAAGGTCGTTGGATGGACAACGTCTTTATCGAGCGCCTCTGGCGCAGTCTGAAATACGAGGAGGTTTATCTTAAAGCGTATGATACCGTTGCACAGGCACAACAAGGTATTGGCGATTGGATGGTGTTCTACAATCAGGACAGACGACATGCTAGTCTGGATAGAATGACACCTGATCAAGTCTATTATGATTTACCTTCAGGGCTGCCGCTGGCAGCCTGAAACAGGCTCAGGGATTTCACTTATAAAAATGGTTTGACTGTGTCGGTGATGGGGTCCACTTCACATGATGTAGCCATAATCCTGGATGATAGTTATAGCAGCACTAGTCGGCATGTTCTCCACAGACTCACGACTGCCTCTTTTACCTGGTAT
>QIHT01000219.1 GCA_003229115.1 Gammaproteobacteria bacterium
TCGAAAGCACCGGTCTTGAAAACCGGCGACGGTTTATCCCGTCCCAGGGTTCGAATCCCTGCCTCTCCGCCATATAAAACAAGCCCCTTTTGGGGCTTTTTTTATATGGCGGAGAAGTGTGGCCCGCAGGGCAAAATACAAGGATGTATTTTGTAATCCCTGCCTCTCTTACTTGCACACAAGTTCTCTGCCAAAATGCCGGATTCCCTTACATTTAAAAATGCATGATCTCCAATAAAATCATACTTCATTGATTTTCTTATCATTAATATTATTGGCATGAATATTCCATATGTGTATAAATTACCCACTACAAGTTTTATGGAAATCACCAAGCATGATTAAGGAAATCGTTAAACAGCTACTTATTTTGATAGCCTGCAGTCTGTCGCTATTGGGTACGCCCGCTTCAGCCAACTTCACCGCTTTCGAAAGCGGTCATGTCCGACCACTGGCTATGTCTCCCGATGGCAATAAACTTTTTGTTGTTAACACCCCTGATAACACGCTGGAAATATTCGATGTAAACAGTGGCACCCCAACCCATGCAGCTTCTATTGCCGTAGGCATGGAGCCTGTGGCAGTTGCCGCACGAAACAACAACGAAGTTTGGGTGGTCAATTATTTATCAGACTCGATTAGCATTATTGATGTCAGTGCATCACCGGCGAGAGTGATAAAAACATTACTGGTGGGCGATGAACCGGCAGATATTGTTTTTGCCGGCACTGGCGGTAACCGTGCATTTATAACCACGGCGCATCGTGGTCAGAATAGTCCTTATACAGATCCGGTCAATCCTGGTGAATTAGTCACGCCGGGAATTGGTCGAGCTGATGTCTGGGTTTTTGATGCAACTAATCCGGGTAATTCTTTAGGGGGCAATTCTATTGCGATTGTTACTCTGTTTGGTGATACCCCTAAAGCGTTAGCCGTTTCTCCCGATGGTAAAACTGTCTATGCCGCTATTTTTAAATCAGGTAATCAAACCACCGTACTGCATGAGGAAGTTATCTGCGACAGTGATGCAACTGTGCCGTGTATCATAAAAGCCGGGGAAGTGCCTGGTGTTGGTAAACTTCCACCGCCCAATCTCAAAACTATCACTGGGCAACCATCGCCGGAAGCTGGTTTAATTGTTAAATATAACGGTAGTCAGTGGGTTGATGAATTAAACACTGACTGGTCAAGTTTAGTTCGATTTAATTTACCTGATAAAGATGTGTTTGCTATCGATGCTGATGCACTGACGCCGGTTGAAACTGCTTCGTTTTCGAATGTTGGTACGGTTTTATTTAACATGGCAGTTAACCCGGTATCTGGAAAAATATATGTTGCAAACACAGAAGCGGTTAATGAAGTCAGGTTTGAAGGAACGGGAACAGCTTCAACAACCGTGCAGGGGCATTTGCACGAAGCGCGCATCACAGTCATTGATCCGTCTGTACCCAGTGTCACGCCCAGACATTTAAACAAACACATTGATTACAGCGTTTCTCCAGCGCCCTTAGGAACCAGTGCCAATTCTTTATCAACGCCAAAAGGGATTGCGGTGTCATCAGATGGTGCGACACTTTATGTTGTTGCCAAGGGCTCTGGAAAAATTGGTGTTTTTGATACTGTAAAACTGGAAGCAAATACCTTTATTCCTGATTCAAATAACCACATTACATTGAGTGCAGGCGGCCCCGGTGGTCTGGTGCTGGATGAAGCTAATAACCGCCTCTATGTCACTACGCGTTTTGATAATGCCATATCGGTTATTGATATCAGCACCAGAACCGAGATTGATCACATTGGTTTACATAATCCAGAACCGCCAGCTGTTATTGCAGGGCGACAGTTCTTATATGATGCCAACCAGACATCAAGTAACGGTGAAGCTTCTTGTGCGAGCTGCCACATTGAAGGTGATAAGGACGAACTGGCATGGGATCTGGGTGATCCTGATGGTGCGGTTATAACAAATAACAATCCGTTTTTTAATCCTTTTACCAGTACTGCGCCATTCCATCCAATGAAAGGTCCAATGACGACGCAAACGTTACGTGGCATGGATAATCATGGCCCAATGCACTGGCGTGGCGACAGGAGTGGAGCGAATAGTGGAGTGCCAACGGATGCCTTTAATGAAGATTTAGCCTTTAAAACATTTAACGGTGCGTTTGAGGGCTTATTGGGCAGAACCGGGCCTTTAAGCGTCGGCCAAATGCAGGCCTATACCGATTTTATATTGCAGGTAACACCGCCACCTAATCCTGTTCGTGCTCTGGATGATTCTCTGACATTCAAGCAACAGGAAGGTAGAGATTTTTACTTTGGGCCAATCAGCGACTTTGTCGCCAATTGTAATGGTTGTCATACACTTGACCCCAACGCAGGTTTTTTTGGAACCGGTGGCTTGATGAGTTTTGAAGGTGCAATACAGGATTTAAAAGTGCCGCAATTAAGAAATATGTATGAAAAAGTTGGCATGTTTGGCATGGCAGACATACCATTCCATAACGTTGGCAATAACGCACATCAAGGTGATCAGATTCGCGGTTTTGGATATACCCATGATGGTGCAGTTGATACCCTGGAAAGATTTCATGATGCGACTTTGTTTGGTTTCCCGTCAAACGATGTTCGCACGAGTATGGTTCAGTTCATGTTCGCTTTTGATTCAAACCTGAAGCCCATCGTTGGCCAGCAAATTACATTAAATATTTCAAATGCAGGAGTCGTTGACTCGCGTATTAATTTGTTGATCGCACGTGCAGCTGCAGGTGATGCAGGCTTGATTGTGAAATATACGCAAGCCGGTGAAAAACGCGGTGCGTATCGATTGCCGGGTGGTAATTTTCAAACCGACAAGAATTCTGACGCTATATTAACCGATGCACAACTGCGCAGTTTTGCGCTAACCGCAGGGCAGGAAGTGACATATACAGCAGTTCCCGTGGGTGCTGGATTACGCATGGGTGTTGATCGTGACGGGGATACAGTGCTGGACGCTGACGATAACTGCCCGGCATTTGCAAATTTTGGCCAGGCAGATGATGACAATGATGGCGTCGGCAATCCTTGTGATTTCGATGATGATAATGATGGCGTCGTTAATGCAATAGATAACTGTCCGTCGATTGCAAACGCTGATCAACTTGATACTGATGATGATGGTGCCGGTAATGCCTGTGATGCCGATGATGATAATGACTTGTTAACAGACGTTTTCGAATTAAGCATTGGTACTGACCCGTTGCTGATTGATACTGATGGTGATCTGGTTTCAGATTTTGATGAAGTTAATTACGATGGTGATGCTTCAACCTATACACCGGGTGTTGATTTAGATCCCAATAATGATGATACCGATGGCGATGGTGTAACAGATGGCGCAGATGTACAACCGCTGACCTTTAACGTAGCAGGTGATGTTGCACCACGAGGCACACCTGATGGTATTGTTAATACAGCGGATTTACTGGTGCAAACACAGTTTGCTTTAGGTATATCAACTCCGAGTGCGATTGAATTGCAGAATGGTGATATGTATCCTGCAAGTTCGTCAGATGGAACGATTAATACATCGGATCTATTGCTTATGATGCAGTTGGTGTTGCCATAACAATAAACTGAATATACCGGTTAAGTGGGTTTTATATCCCGATGTAAACAGGCATAATTATTTGCAATGTATTACATAGAGCTAGTACTTTCTATGCAACGCCAAACAATACTCATGAACTATATACATTTACTCTTCCTTGCATCGGTTCTCGTCGTTGCTTCTTGCAGTGGCCCTTCTCAGCTCGAAAAGATCAAGAAGGAAGGCAAGCTGACTGTACTAACCACCAACGTGTCCACAACTTATTATTTTGATCGGCATAATGAACCGGTTGGGCCTGAATACCAGATGACACAGTCATTTGCAAAAAACCTTGGTGTAAAAGTCGAATATAAAGTGTATGGCAATACCGATGAAGTTCTAAATGCACTTCGTAACGGGGAAGGCGATATCGCTGCTGCTGGCTTAACAATTACACCTGAGCGTTCACAGGAATTTGAATTTGGCCCAGCCTACCAGGAAATTGGCGAATATCTTGTGTGTCACCGCAAAGGAGTTCCCATAGAGAACATCGAAGATATAGCAGGTATTGAGATCGTTGTCCCGGCTTCAACCAGTTATATCGATACGTTAAAAAAATATCCGGAACTCACGTGGCGTGCCGATAAAAAGTTTAAAGCGCACCAGTTAATTGCAGAAGTGGCAGACCGTAAAATAGAATGCACAGTGAGTGATTCGACTATATTTTATATAGAACGACGTTATTACCCGGAAATTACATCAAGTTTTATTCTTAAGAAAGGAACGCAACTGGCATGGCTTACAAATAAGAATAATTCAGATTTAACAGACGCTATTGAAAAATGGTTTACCACTTATAAAAACAGTGGTGAACATGCATGGATGATAGAAAAATATTACGGCTACATTGATATTTTCGACTATGTTGATACCTATAAATTATTGCGAAGAGTAGAAAGCAGGCTGCCAAAATATAAAGCCATGTTCATTGAAGCCGCAAAACAAAACGGGCTTTCCCCATCCATGCTTGCCGCACAAAGTTATCAGGAATCACACTGGGATCGCAAAGCAAAAAGCCCCACAGGTGTGAGAGGCATAATGATGCTGACACAACCTGTAGCAAAATCATTGGGTGTAACAAATAGATTGCACGCGGAACAAAATATCTATGCAGGTGCCAAATTCATAGCAAAAATGAGAGGCATGTTTGACGATGTCCCTGAGCCCGACAAAACCTGGTTAGCGCTTGCCACTTACAACATAGGGCGAGGGCATATTCGCGATGCGCAGTCTTTAGCTAGAAAGCTTAATAAAGATCCGGATAAATGGGTAGATATGAAAGAAGTCCTGCCGTTATTGAGCGATAAAAAATATTATAAAAACCTACGCTATGGTTATGCGCGAGGGAATGAGCCTGTCAGGTATGTGACGCGTATTCGGAATTATAATGATTTGATTAAGGAGGATTTTGAGTAGGCGTGTGTTCAAAAGTGTTTTGATGCGAACGCACGGCCAGAATGAGATTTCAGGTATTTATAATACGAAACAGACTCAATTTCCCTCTTTAAAGTCTATCTCAGATTAATCACATTCCTTACTAGCTGGGTTTGCTTTTATACCTAAAACCTGATTTTCAAACTTGATTTTTTTAGATTTTTGTTCATTAGTGTACTTTCCATTACGAGGTGTGAGTTTAATATAGTCTTTAAGTATTAGTGATGCTCGCTTTACTTTGTATGACTGGAGATAGGGAAGTATCTGTTCGGGTAGGGATAAAGCCTGCCGATTATGAATCGCATAAGTGAAACTTGGGGTGTGGTGAGCTTTCGACGTGCGTTTATTAGTGATTTTCCCCGCACCCGTGTATTTAAGCATGTAATCCAGCAGTTGTTTTTCTGTATTACAAACGCTAACGGCTAGTGCACGGTTTTCGTTCTTGTGTTTACGTGTCAGGGTGACAGTGCCTTCACCGTCAATTAGTCCGGCAATGTATGCAGCCACAGTGGGTGATAATGTTTTGACAGTTCGGTAGGTTGCCATCCATTGGCTCCTGTAATTATACATTCGTCCATTATTTAACTCTGGCACTATTGCCAGAGTTACATTTGGTGGAGGCGGCGGGACAGCTGTTCCGATACTTTCGTACCGGGCTGGACTATTCCTTCACCTGCTCATGATTTTACTAAGCAGGGGAGAGCGTGTTGTGGGATGTTGCCCTTTGGCAACAAACCACCCTAGTACTCCATAACAAATCATGTTTTAGGAGCCTATAAGTCTCTAGCCGGCTTACGGGTTTCCCCTTCACCGGACGGCGTTGGCATAGGACCTTTCCCTTAGCGTTCACCGTATGAGCCCTCTTTTTCCGATGGGGATCACTCCCCATGGCAACCATTTTACTAATCGAACCCGCGTCCGCAAGCACTCCGCCATCGGATCTACATGCTTATCCCATTCTTTAGTTTAATCAGCAGCTACCCAATGGGCGGGGAAGACTGATGACGATTCCGGATAAGTTTTAACGATTCCACACCGGACATGCTTCCTCGCGAGCTTATATGGGATGACTCCGGTGATCTGAGCGTATAAGCACACGTCAGGCCGAAGGCTTTACACTACTGTTTAGGCAGCTAAAGCGTAGTTGTCGTCGTTGGCAACTATAAGTTTTGTGAACGGTTTTAAGAGGAATTTCACACCTCTGCATGCACCTCAGGTTTCGCTACCCACGTCGAAGCCATGTCGCCCCCGTGTTTAACGTTGTTGTCATTGCGAGGAGCGTTTTCTGCGACGTGGCAATCCATGGTTCAGATTGTCACACCACCTAAACAACAGGTGATCCGCAATGACGGTTTTTAGAGAACGGTCAAGATCTCTGTCCATATTATACGTCAATATGGAAGTGAAAAATGAATAGTGAAAAATGAAAATTTATCGCCTGTTTATGGTTCTGGATTGTCAGAATCTAATCTTTTACGCATCACTCTAATAGCTCTTCGACACATTCGCGGCTAAAGCCGCTCCTACAAAGCATCCACCACACCGTAGGAGCGGCTTTAGCCGCGAACACACTAATAACTACCCACACAAGCCACAATGATTTAAAATTCCCCCTTAAATCCCACGACCAAGGCATCACCAAGAATGCATCGTTTCACTGGATCACCCGCACTTTCTGAGTTTCGCCATAGCAA
>QIHT01000226.1 GCA_003229115.1 Gammaproteobacteria bacterium
CCTCTGACCACGCAGCCACCTACTGGCACAACGGATCCGTTAGACCTTTATAAATGGCTGGCTGACTACGAGAAAAAAACCGGTGGTCAGGTCTTTGCGATTTCCCATAATGGCAACCTCTCTAATGGCTGGATGTTTCCTACCGAAATCACCTATGCCGGCGGCAAGGTTGATAAAAACTATGTCGAATTACGCGCCAAATGGGAGCCACTCTACGAAGTCACACAGATAAAAGGCGACGGCGAAACCCACCCTCTACTTTCGCCCAACGATGAGTTTGCCAATTACGAAACCTGGGATGTAGGCAACCTTGATATCTCGGAACTCAAGAAAGATGACATGCTACAACGCGAATACGCGCGTGAAGCATTAAAGAATGGATTCAAGCTTGAGAAAAAATTAGGCACTAACCCTTACAAGTTCGGCATGGTAGGTGCAACCGACAGCCATACCGGTCTGGCGACTGCGGAAGAAGATAACTTCTTTGGAAAATCCCCCAGCGTTGAACCCTCGAAAACGCGCGTATCCCATCCCTTCATCAAATCGAAGCTCGGTGAAATTTCAGGCGATATGTTAGTTGCCTCAGGTTATCAGGGCGTGTGGGCAAAAGAAAACACGCGTACAGCAATCTGGGATGCTATGGCGCGCAAGGAAACCTACGGCACCACTGGCCCACGCATAATAGTGCGATTCTTTGGTGGCTGGGACTATAACGACAATGATCTGCGCAGCCGTACACCCGCTTTTCGCGGTTATGAAAAAGGTGTACCCATGGGCGGTGATTTAAAGCAAGCACCCAAAGGCAAGAAAACACCTACATTTATGATCTATGCCTTGCGTGATCCCGTCGGTGCTAATCTCGATCGTATACAGATAGTAAAAGGCTGGATGGACACAAAAGGCAAAACCCACGAAAAAGTTTATGACGTGAGCTGGTCAGGCGATCGCAAACCCAACGCCAAAGATAAACTGCCAGCCGTCGGTAACACGGTTGATCTGGAAGCAGCAAACTGGACCAACACTATCGGTGCCTCCGAGCTGGCTACCGTGTGGACCGACCCGGATTTCGACAGCAAAGAAAATGCATTTTACTACGGCCGCATTATAGAAATACCAACACCACGCTGGATTGTCTACGACAAGGTACGTCTCGGTGCCGAGCTTCCGAAAGATGCGAAGTTAATTCACCAGGAACGCGCTTATACTTCACCGATTTGGTATAAACCGAAGAGTTAAATTTGTAAAATAACGATGTCGCTAAACGGAGCGCACAGTCGCTCCGTTTAGCGTTTACATATACCATGAAAAATTCCAGACTCTACGCACTATTACGCGAACCCCTGTTACATTTTTTACTGATCGGAGCAGCGCTATTTCTCGTTTATAGCCTGCAAAATGAAAACCCAGTTAAAAACAATCGCATTGTCATCAGCGAAACCCAAATCAATCACCTGGTTACGCTGTGGAAAAAAAACAGGCAAAGGTTACCCACACGGTTTGAACTGGAAAGCATGATCGAACAACAGGTTCGTGAAGAGGTTATGTACCGCGAGGCCATTGCAATGGGGCTGGACAAGAATGACAGCATCGTGCGTCGTCGCCTTGCGCAAAAAATTGAGTTTATAACGGCGGATCTTGCAATACTGGTAGAACCCACCGAAACTGAACTGGCTGACTACCTCGCAACACATAGCGATAAATTTGAATTGCCCGCTCGAATTGGTTTCGACCAGGTTTACATCAATCCCGATAAACACGGAGAAAATATTCAGGGCTATGCAAACAATCTTCTCAAAAAACTAACGCAAACTGGTTCGGATAGTGACATCACAACTATCGGTGACTCGCTTATGCTGGACCAGCAACATGAACAAGTGACCGAACACGACGTTACACGATTGTTTGGCAAAAACTTCGCAAGCAAGTTATTTACACTACCTGTCGGCAGCTGGCAGGGACCTGTCGTTTCAGGTTATGGCACACACCTTGTTCGAATCAACAATAAAACCGCATCTCGCCTTCCACTACTGGAAACAGTTCGCAACAAAGTGCAGGGGGAATGGTTTTCTCAACAACGTCGCATGATGGACGAAGTATTTTACAAAAGCCTGCGTCAGCGTTACGAAATTGTCATAAAAAATCCTTCGGAAAATAATACCATCGCAAGCACAAACCAATGATGCGGAAAACCATCATTGGTTTCATCTTGTTTTTTTTAGCAAATGCATCTTTCGCTGACGAGATTCGCCCTGGTTACCTGGAACTAAAAGAAAATGGCCCCCATGTTTTTTCCGTGTTATGGAAAGTACCTGCTAAAGGCGATAAAAAATTAAGCCTGCATGCTCAATTGCCGCTTAACTGCATTAATAAAACTCAACCTAATGCACAGTTAGTTAATGCTGCTTACATACAACGCTGGATTACGGTCTGCGATGGTGGTTTGGTAGAACAGTCTATTTCTATCAAAGGCCTGAACTCGACCAATACCGATGTACTGTTACATCTTGAATTTATCAGCGGCACTTCACAGACTGTGCAACTGACACCCGCAAATTATTCATACCGCGTTCTCGCCGAAGCCTCCTCTTTGCAAATTATTAGCACATACACAGGATTAGGTATTGAACACATTCTGTTTGGTGTGGATCATTTATTATTTGTGTTTGCTCTGCTTCTTATCGTTAATGGTAAACGTCGTTTACTCTGGACTATTACCGCATTTACTGTCGCGCACAGCATCACCCTGGCAGGCGCAACATTGGGCTTTATGCACGTGCCGCAACAACCGGTCGAAGCCGTTATTGCATTAAGTATCCTGTTCCTCGCTGTTGAAATTGTTCACGGCAAACAAGGCCGACCGGGTTATGCTGCCAGCTGGCCGTGGCTAGTCGCCTTTATTTTTGGCCTGCTCCACGGCTTTGGTTTTGCCGGCGCACTGGCTGAGATTGGCTTGCCCCAGCAAGCCATCCCATTAGCGCTTATCTTTTTCAATATTGGCGTTGAACTGGGTCAGTTGCTCTTTGTGCTGGGCGTTGTATTGCTTGGGTGGGCACTGCATCAACTGAAACAGCAAAAACTGCTTAACCGAGCAGAAACAGCTGTTATTTATTCAATCGGAGGAATTTCATCATTTTGGCTGTTTGAACGCATTAATTCATTTTAACAGTTAATATATTTTGCTATCATGCAACTAAATACACCCGCCTGAACTGAAATGTTAAATCCTCTCAGGCTATCCCGACATACTTATATTTATCAATAACACACGAGGTTGTAATAATGAAATTTATATTGCCCTTTTCGGGTCTTTCATGATTTTGAGTCTAACTGGCTGTACTTCATCACAGGAAATGAAAGACGAAACACAAACTGAATACACTGAAGAAAAAACTGAAACACTACAGGAATACAAGGAATGCGTTAAAGATTCAGAAGGCATTACTGAAAAAATGGCGCAGTGTGAAGCTTTGCTAAAGGCCGTGCAAGCTGTGGAAGGCGGGAGCAAGTAAAAATCGTCATTGCAAGAGGTAGCGCTATTGCCTGTCAAAGCATATGTGGCATAAAAATTATAAATTACACCCGTGTAACTTATCCTTCGAGCCGCACAAAACGCGTTCAATTTTTCTTCCGGAAAAATTAGTACCACGCTACTGCTCGCAATAACGCAGCTTTAGAATCAATGAACTTTGATTCCAGGGCACTGGCAGCAGGTGGGATTTTTGCGTAGTTAAAATAGTCATTCGTTGTTTGTCATCAGACCCTGATCTTCTTGCCAACGACAAACAACGAATGACAAACAACTATTAATTAAACAGACAAAAAAATGAAACACACACTACCACTTGTACTACTACTAATTTTCTCCTCAACTGTCGCTCAGGGTGCAAAAGAAGCAAACTCTCCCAAACTCACAGATATATTAAAGTCTGAATCCAGTCCACAGCCTGAACCCAGCCAGGAAGCAACACAAAAAAAAGAAACCGGCCCACACGACAAATACAACCGCATCAGCCCCCGTGAAAGCTTTCAGGGTCTGAGTGATGCGCTGGAAAACAGGGACTATGAGCTGGCACTCAATTACATGGATCTGCGCAAACTACCATCGCATATCAAGGGAAGAGATATTAAGCTCTCCCGAGAACTAAAAATTATTCTTGATCGCTCGCCATGGGTTGATCCTGACACGCTTAGTACAGACAACTCCGGCTTAAATAATGACGGCCTGCCATCGTACCGTGACCTGCTCACCAGTCTGGAAACTCCGGCACGTGATGTAGATATATACATGCAGCGCGTACCCGGTGACAACGGTATTTTCATCTGGAAGCTGTCAAACCGCAGCGTTGCCAACATACCTATGCTTTACGAACACTACGGTTATGGTGAGATCGGTGACAAACTCTCTAAAGCATTCCCGGAGTATTCTTTTCTTGGCTTAGTGGTGTGGCAATGGATTTTGCTGTTTGGTATCGCGCTAGCTGCTTTTGTTATAGCCTGGGTTATTACCCGAACTATTGACTTCATTCTGCGTGTTCGCAAAGTAAACGGGTATGAGCAACTACAGAAATTTCTGGCTGGGCCTGTCAGGTTTCTTATCCTGATAATGATTGCCAGAGCCATGTTCGACAGCATTGCGCCATCAACGCTGGCACGTGCCATTTTTGAAGCTAAAACCGCACCCACCATCGCAATTGCCTGGTTGTTAATGGGGCTCATCGAACTCGCCTTTGGCCGCCTGGCTGAACGCCTGAAAAATGCTGGCAATGAACAGGCTATTATGTTGCTACGTCCAGCTACTTCCCTGCTCAAAGTTATTGTCATACTGATTGCTCTGATGTCATGGCTGGATAATCTGGGCTTTAGCGTGACAACCTTACTCGCCGGGCTTGGCGTAGGTGGTATTGCTATCGGTCTCGCCGCACAAAAGTCTATAGAGAACCTGATTGGCGCTATCACTATGTATGTCGCGCAACCTGTGCGTATCGGTGATTTTTGTCGCGCGGGTAAAACCATAGGAGTAATCGAAGAAATAGGTCTGCGTTCTACCATGATTCGTACACTTGACCGAACACTCGTGGCTATACCCAATGCAACATTCGCAAATATGGATATTGAGAACATAACCCAGCGAGACAAAATTCTTTATAGACGAACCATCAAGCTACGCAATGACTCAACACCTGACCAGGTACGATCTGTACTGGAGAACGTACGCAACCTGTTTAAAGAACACGAGGAGGTAAATCCTGAACCAGCACGTATCCGCTTTACCGAATACGGCGAATACTCTTTAAACCTGGAAGCCTTTGCTTATATCAATACCAACGATTTCAATAAATACCTTGGCATTGTCGAAGACCTGAACTTACGCATCATGGATATTATAGAAGCCGCTGGTACCCGACTTGCAGTACCAGCGCGAGTAATGGTTAATAAGTGATAGCCGTTAGTCTTTGGTTTTTGGTCTTCTGACTAACGACGAATAACTAACGACCCCCAGCTAAAGAGCATCCAATGCTCTGACATCATGAGTGGTGAGAAATTTGAGGTGAGTGTTTTTATTAAAGTAGATGGTAAACAATTCAAGGGTTGCGGCAGAGCATTACATTGAATAAACTTATTGCATCCATAATATTACTGGCAATTACACCGCTCACCTTTGCCGAAGAAACCCTGTCTGTCGATGAAATTGGCAGAGAACTCAAAAATCCAGCCACCTCATTATCAAGCATATCTAATAGTATTGAATACAGGACATTTAAAGGCACGCTGCCTGACGCAAATGATCAGACCAGTTTGCTCTATGCTATCCAGCCTGTTTTCACTTTTCCACTAAGTAATGATGATGCAATAATCTTCAGGCCGGAGTTCACACTGCTATTTAATGAACCAGTCGTTACATTTAATACCACTGGTAACCCAACTGGTTTCAGAGAAGCCGATACCACACTGGGTGATTTCAGCTTTGATTTAGCCTACGGCAACTCAGGCGAATCAATCGGCGTCATAGAGTTTACGGCATCTTCGCCACACTACCGGCAGCCACCGACGATGACGTGACCGGTAACCAGTGGTTACTGGGGCCAGAGCTCGCTCTTGGCATCACCGACGACTGGGGAGTAGCCGCTTTCCTGGTCGCACACCAGTGGGACGTTGCTGGTGATAACAAAAAAACCACCAGCATCACATCACTGGAGTATGTATTTGCCTACGGTCTGGGTGATGGCTGGCAGGTATTTACTGCCCCTTCGGTATTTCTTACGACTGGAAAGCAGATAGCGGTAACAAGCTGACCTTTCCTGTCGGCATTGGTATTGAAAAAACCGTCAAGTTTGGCAATACACCCGTTGCTCTGAGTTTGTTCGTGGAAAAATACATAGAGCAAGCCGATGATTTTGGCTCGGATATCATGATCCAGTTTTCTTTTACACCGATTATTCAAAATCCGTTCCTGTAATGATCAATACTAAAATAAGATTTCCATAGCTTATTCAGGAGCGCGTAAGTCGAGCATTGTCCGACATGAGTGATGGTGGGCGACGCCCACGATCTTCTGTTAGCGAAGACAGAAAATCTGTGCACCGTAGGCCGGGATGAGGTTTTGTCGTTCCCGGCTATTTCAGGCAGCATAACCCTGCCTGCAACGTACCTTATGCAGGCCTACTTCTATTAGTATGTAGGTCGGACAATTGACGGCTCTACTTACAACGCGCTTTGTTCTTAGTAGCAGAAGAACAACTTATGTATTTCAACAAGGCA
>QIHT01000028.1 GCA_003229115.1 Gammaproteobacteria bacterium
ACTAAATCTTCTTCCAGACCTTTTAACAAACCCTTGAAGTTACGCTGCCCTTCAAATGCCATGCTGGTCTTTATTTTGACGACTTCACCACTAAACTGCCGGAAGTCCTCAGCCCGCCTCAACGGCCTGTCCAAACCCGGCGATGAAACCTCCAGGTTAAATTTCCCCGGTACCGGATCCTCAACATCAATCAGCGCACTAATCTGGCGGCTGACCGCGGAACAATCCTCGACCTGAATGCCGGACTGCTTGTCGATAAATAAACGCAAAACACCGTATTTCGGGTTGGGCACATATTCAATCTCGACCAGCTCATAACCCATGCCAATAACCACCGGTTCGAACAAGTCCCACAAATGTTTCAGGCTCTGGCCCATCGTTTACCTTTTCGTCAGAAACAAAAAGGCCCCGTAAACGGAGCCTTCCAAGATGCCCTGATAACCGTGCCGGCTGCGAGATTTATACAAACATCTCTCCGTTTAGCACCATCACCAAAAAACAGATCAAATTGGTAGCGGGGGCAGGATTTGAACCTACGACCTTCGGGTTATGAGCCCGACGAGCTGCCAGACTGCTCCACCCCGCAACAACGGGCGGAATAATACTTTCTTAGGGTGATTTATGCAAGGTGATTTACAATATGGGGGATTCTAAGTTGTTGATAGTTTATTCTAGTTGATGACATCCCGAGCTCTCCTCACTGTCATCCTGAGGAGTCCGTTTTTTGGGCGACGTGAGGATCTCCGTTTTTTGTCTTTTTTTGGTTTTTCTGTTTTCTGAATTGCCTGTCTTACTCTGACAGGCATGGTTTCGCCTTGCTGGCGAGTTACTTTATTTTGCTTGTCCAAAATAAAGTAACCAAACAAAAAGACACCCCGAATCAGTCGTGCCTGTAAAAGGCACAGGCATCCCCTCGTCACTCCCGCTTTGTGAGGCCGCTGCGGAACTCGCCTGTAAAAAACACAGGCTCAGACAGTCCTCGCGGACAACCCCTCACAAAGCGCTCGCTCCTCGGCGACTTCAACGGGGCCCAAAGGTCAAAAGCACCAGCTGTATAACGAAAAAAAGGGGATGCATTTATTTTGAAGAACTAAAAATAAATACGCCCCCATTTCCCTATTCTACAAACCAAGTTCACTGTGCGAGCCAATACGCACAAGCTGCAAAACTTTCTTCTTAGGCTTACGATAAATCAAAACCAAATCCGGCTTTACATGGCAATCACGGTAATCTGACCAATCGCCCGTTAAAGCATGGTCCCTGTATTTTTCAGCCAGTGGTTTATTTTTAAGTAGTAATTTGAGCACAACAATGAAAGATTCATCGAGGGTTTTCCGGTGACGCCCCTTTGCCTCGCGTTTGTAATCTTGCTTAAATTTTTTAGTCCGTTCTAACTTCACTTCGTTAGGTCGGCCATCAAATCATCGACACTATCAAAAGTGTCTGATTTTCCTTTACGTGCTTCACGCATTGCCTGAATGGTTTCTTTATTTGGAATTAACGGCTCAAAAGGTAACGTTTTTTCAATTGCGACCCGCGTTAACATCAATCTAAAAGCATCGGATACCGTCAAACCCATTGTTGCCAGTACCGTTGCCGCTTCCTCTTTTATAGTCTCGTTAATACGAGCACGAACAACTGCATTTTCAGCCATAATATTTGCCTCTCTTCTATGAGCTACATTGTAGCTCAATAATAAAGAAAAAGCAAGCAGGAGAGTGTTGTCCTGGATTATTTCAGATGCCAATCACAAACTGCCTTTAAAATAATAGATGCCAGAGAGCAATTAACTCTGACCCAGAGTTGTCCGTCCGTTTTATTGGGGGAGCCTCAGAACACAGTTTTCGCTAATATTAGAAAGTATTGAAGTATTGAGTTCTAACCCCGGTTTTCTGACCCTGGTTTTCCCTAAGGAGCATTTGCTCTCTGAGCCTAACTTACTTCAGCAATTTGATATACACGTCGTGTATTACGTAAGCGGTAAACTAGCAAACCACATAGAAAAAATGTCCCAAATGGCATGGTCTGTTGAAGTTAGATTTATCGCCTGAAACACTACAAACAATGCCAGCATAACAGGAAAGACTTTTCTGCCACGCTTTTGGTTGCGCTCCATAAATATTAATATTAGAAAAATTATATCTGTAAGCGCGAACGTTAACACCTGATAGTCAAAAGGCAATGGCGGTATGTTTAGAGGTATTCTTGCAACAGCAGGGTCAATTAAGGTTAACGATGTACATATCATGAAACGTGCATGGAGATAGGGTTTTTTCCTATAGATTATGGCTAAAACATAGGCAACTATAAAAATGAGCAATAATGAAAGCTGCAAAAATAAAATATAAAGGCGAGAGTAAGTTATCCCAAAGTCATGGATAGTAATTTGACTATGCGCAAGTAAAACAAGAGAAATTACTAGTACGGGAACCAAGCCGTAAGAGAACTTACCAATAAATCGATGCAAAGAATTCTTTTTGTACTTTATTAAAAATGCTTGCGTTATAAGCAACCCTATCCAAAGTAACATTGTAATAGCATGAAAATGCTTATAACCGTTAACGTCACTAAACAGCTTTGAAAAATACGATTCCCAGAACCCTATTAGAGCTAGAAAAAGTAAAGCTATAAAGTAATAGGCACTTCTATGAAATAACAAACTTCACCTATGGGGCCAGGTAGATCAACATTTAGTAGACTTGCAAACCTGATAACAGTTCAAGCGCAATTAAACCCGGGGCAGAATCACTGCCACCCCACAAACGCCCCCTTTTTCGTTCGATTGATCCAAAATATGATGGGCTGGTATCTTTTTTTAATAGCATGCACCTATTATTGACCGGTTACAATTTTCCAGTATATTTTACGCAGCTTAAATTACAATCACGTACAGCCGCATTGATAACATAACTTTAGGACGAGGAAAAGACACTCGCCAGGCTAACGCCACAGTACGTGAAGGCATGGGATGGCTAAAGCGGCGAATTGCTAGCAATCTCTGCGAATAAGAGTGCGCCCCGGCTGCGGTACATGGCAGTACGGTTACACCCAGCCCGGAGACGACCATGTGTCGAATCGTTTCCAGTGAACTGCCTTCAACGGCATGCGGCAGATCACCTTCGAGGCCAGGTTTTGGAATGCAGGCAGGACAGGCATCCAGCACGTGATCTCGAAAACAATGTCCCTGGCCTAATAACAATACATTTTCTCCTTCGAGCAACCTGGAGTTAATGGTTTTGCGTAATGTAAGCGGATGCGATGCGGGCAAGAGGACCACAAAAGGCTCTTTATATATCGCTTGCGTCACAATGCCCTGCTCTTCAAATGGCAACGCAATAATAATAACGTCCAGCTCACCATGCTTGAGCTTTTCCGTTAATACTGAAGTGTAGTTTTCTTCGACCACCAGCGGCATCTCTGACGCTGCTTTGCGCAGCAGCGGAATCAGTTCTGGATACAGGTAGGGCCCGATAGTATGAATCGCACCAATGCGTAACGGACCTGCAAGCTGGTTTTTGCCATCTAAGGCCATCTGCTTGATGCTGTCAGCAGCCTCCAGTGTTTGCTGTGCCTGTTGCACGATGCGCTTACCGATGGGTGACAGAGTTACTTCGTTGGCACCACGTTCGAAAATCGATATACGCAATTCTTCTTCAAGCTTTTTGATTGCCACACTCAATGTGGGCTGGCTGACATGGCAGTTTTTAGCTGCGCGACCAAAATGGTGCTCACGTGCAACAGCCACAACATAACGAAGTTCAGTAAGAGTCATAGGGCAAGTTTAATGCATTAAAAATATTAATTGATAATATTTTTCAATAGTTTTTATATATTAACAGTTGCTTACATTAAGAAAGACTATAACGCTGATGAACAAATACTAATATCCAACACCTCGTGACAGGACTATATTGGACCAATCGTTGATTGTGAAAGTTTGATAACGAATAAAGACATCTGACCAGAATCAGTCGAATCAGAAAACAACACCACTTTTGGGAGAATAAAGTCATGCTGAAAAAAACAATACCTTGGGTTGCTGCTATCGCCATCGCACTATCATCAGAAGCCTGGTCCGAAAACATGTTCAGTGGCAAGGCCAAGCCGAACAGCTTCTGGTGGCCGAATCAGATGGATCTCAGCTCACTGCGTGACCACGACAACAAATCCAGCCCGTACGGTGATGACTTCGACTACGCCAGGGCCTTCAATAGTGTCGACCTCAAGGCCTTGAAAGCGGACATCGAAAAAGTACTGACCACCTCACAGGACTGGTGGCCTGCAGACTGGGGTCACTATGGCGGCCTGATGATCAGGATGGCCTGGCACAGCGCAGGAACCTACCGCATACATGACGGACGCGGCGGTGCCGATGGCGGCCAGCAACGATTTAATCCACTCAACAGCTGGCCTGATAACGCTAATCTGGACAAAGCACGCCGCCTGTTGTGGCCGATCAAACAGAAATACGGGCGCACTGTATCCTGGGCAGATCTGATGATACTGTCCGGTAATGTCGCACTGGAATCGATGGGTTTCAAAACTCTGGGTTTTGCCGGTGGACGCGTGGACGATTGGGAATCTGATCGGGTGTACTGGGGACCCGAGACCAAAATGCTTGGCAACGACAAGCGTTACAACAAGGACGGCAAACTCGAAAAGCCGTTAGCCGCACTGCAGATGGGTCTGATCTATGTGAACCCGGAAGGCCCGGGCGGTAATCTCGATCCGATTTCTGCTGCCAGAGACATACGCCTATCATTCGGCCGAATGGCGATGAATGATGAGGAAATCGTCGCGTTGATTGCCGGTGGTCACACCCTTGGCAAGAACCACGGTGCAAAGAAAGCGGATTGCATAGGCCCGGAACCTGCCGCCGCTGCTATCGAAGAGCAGGGAATGGGCTGGAAGAATAAGTGCGGCAAAGGCAATGCTGAAGACACCATGACCAGTGGACTGGAAGGTGCATGGACCCAGACGCCTACCGCGTGGTCTATCCTGTTCCTCAGCAACCTGTTCACCTACGAGTGGCAGAAACAGGAGACGCCTGCTGGCGCAACCGTGTGGGTACCGACCGATAAAAATGCACATACCGCAGTCGCTGACGCCCACGTCAAAGGTAAACGCAACCCCCCTGTCATGCTGACGACCGACCTGGCTCTGAAGAAAGACCCTGGCTTCCGAAAGATTGCCGAGCGTTTTCTGAAGAACCCGAAAGAATTCGACCATGCTTTCGCAAAGGCGTGGTTCAAATTGACACATCGTGACCTGGGACCGCGTGCCCGCTATCTGGGTAGTGAAATACCAGAAGAAATATTCGTCTGGCAGGATCCGGTTCCGGCTGCCAATCACAAGATAAGCGCCAAACAAGCGGACAAACTGAAAGCGAAAATCCTGAAATCCGGTTTGACTGTAGCTGAACTGGTCAGGGCAGCATGGGCATCAGCTTCTACCTATCGTGGTTCAGATATGCGCGGTGGCACCAACGGTGCGCGTGTCCAACTTGCCCCACAGAAAGACTGGGAAGCCAACGACCCGAAACAACTGGCCAGCGTGTTGAAGAAACTTGAGAAAATCAAAAAGGACTCCGGCAGCAAGATCTCCATGGCTGACCTGATCGTGCTCGGCGGTGCTGCTGCGATCGAGAAAGCGGCAAAAGATGCCGGCCACAAGATCAAAGTTCCTTTCAAACCCGGTCGTGGTGACGCAACACAGAAGATGACCGACGCGCATTCGTTCGCCGTACTGGAACCAAAGGCAGATGCCTTCCGTAACTACTACAACGATGGTGCTTACGGTTCTCCCGCTAACATGCTGGTCGAGAAAGCCGACCTGTTGACCCTGACAGTACCGGAGATGACCGCACTAATCGGTGGTATGCGTGCATTGGGCGCGAATGCCGGCGGCTTGAGGCATGGTGTATTCACCGACAAACCGGGGCAGCTGAGCAACGACTTCTTCGTCAACCTGCTCGACATATCCACCGTGTGGACACCATCGAAGAAAGAAGGTGTGTACGAGGGTCGTGATCGTAGCAGCGGCAAGCTGAAATGGACGGCGACACCCATCGACCTGGTGTTCGGTTCCAACTCGGAACTCAGGGCAGTCGCTGAAACCTATGCCTCTGACGATGGCGAGAAAAAGTTCATCGATGACTTCGTCAAGGCCTGGACCAGGGTAATGAACAACGGCCGCTTCAAAATCTGAAGAGTGTTGATTCAACAATAGAGACCAGCCCCTCATGTTCAGGAGGAACAATAAGTGGGGTCAGATCACAGATTTCGTCAATATTAGAAACAACTGTGCTCTGGCTCCACTTTTCTCATTTTTCTGAGAGCTTAATTATCAACATCTATTAAATACAAAATTGATTAGCAACATTCCTGAATCTAAGCCGCTATCCTAAATTGAGAGATGGTTCTTTGTTTAATTTTCGTGGATGAGGTTCCCGCATGGTAACCAACTTGAACAATGGATTTGCCGCCTGCTTTTAAAAAAGATTCAACTTCAATATTATGTGGCTGTCTTCCCCAGTCCTCACCAATCACAAAAATATCAACATCCAGTTCTTTACAACCAGAAACGTACTCTAGTTCATAATAAGGACGCACAATATCAACACAACGCAGTGCCTTTAACATTTCCATTCTTTCTTCAAGAGGAACCACAGGTGAATTGGGTTTATAACTAGCAACAACTTCATCGGATGCGACCCCAACCGCGACCGCATTACCTAATGATTTGCAGTGGCGAAGTAAAGCAAGGTGGCCAACATGCAATAAATCGAAGGTACCGACAGTGTATACAAGCATAATTATCTCTTTGATTGAAGTGAACCTGCTATTATAACAGGTTCCCCCCTGCGCAATTGACACTTGTTGCAACAATAAGTCAGCCGCATCATATACATCCTGTTTAAAGGTGGTTAAATGACAGACAATAACTCAGAAAACAAAGAGTTACAGTCCAATACAATTCTTTCTTACGCAAAAGACCTGCCAAATCTTTGCTCACTATCAGGCTTAGCGTGCACTATTATTGCTATTTATTGCAGCATTACCGGCCTCTATGCTGCGGCGATGATTGGCATGATTTGGGCGGTTGCCTTTGACTGGGCTGATGGACTTATTGCGCGCAGAATGAAAGGTCGTACGGGTGATGACCGCGTTTTTGGCGGGCAGCTTGATGTATTAATCGATATTGTGAGCTATGGCGTCACGCCTGCCATTTTGCTGATGAGTTATGGAAATTTCGAACTCATCTATCTGCCCGGTGCATTTTTAATGGTTGCTGCGAGTGCACTGCGACTAAGTTATTTCAGTACGTTCGGTCTGGCAGGTGGCACGAGTTACACGGGGCTGGCTCTGGATAACAATAGTATAATATTGGTTGCGGTATTTTTACTGGAAGGCACTATTAGCCAGAGTGCTTTTTCTGTTGTTCTTTATGTCAGTAGCATTGGGCTTGCAGCCTTAAATGTGTCACAGATAAAAACACCCAAGCTATCAGGCAACCCTATAAATGTTTTCATACTTGCCGCTTATACACTTATTATTACGGCTCTTTATAGTTGGCAATTGATATAGGGTACCTCTATTAATTGTCTTTTCGGCCGATTTCTGCGTTAAATGAATTTCTGCGATCCTCGTGTATTCCATATACACTGCGGTTCTCAAAATCCATCCGCCTTGAACTCGAACGAAAATCCTAATTAATAGAGGCACCCTATAGAAAATAATTTATAAGGATTGGCTTGAAACCAGGAAATCCTTACGAATAATCGCAACATTATCTTTACTCCGAATAAACTACCCCGCAGCAAGCTGACGGGATATTAATCATAATTGATTGATTGTAGGCCGTGATAAGCGTTAACGCGTTCCCGGCAATGCCCATGCCTGCAACGCTGGCGCTTATGAAGGCCTACTTATAACTTCGCAGCAAGCGGTGGGGAATAAAACTCCAGGTAATTTAATCCCAGTCACTCAGTACAACCTTACCGATTGCGTTTCCCTGTTCTATCATTTTATGCGCTTTGCGTAAGTTTTCAGCATTAATGGGATGCAGTAATGTATTCGCTGTGGTGACAAGCACGCCATTATCAATCAATTCAGACACGTTATTTAATAATCGTTGCTGCTCTATCATGTCAGACGTTTTATACATCGACCGGGTAAACATAAACTCCCACACAAAGGTTGCGCTTTTACTTTTTAACAAAGAAAGATCGACATTTGAAGTATCAACAATGGAGCATATTTTCCCTTGAGGTTTGATAACCTTTGCCATGACTGACCAGTGCTGATCCGTATTGTTAAGGCAAAGAATATAATCCACCCGTGGATTATCAATCGCCGCCAGTTCGTCATCTAAAGACTGATGATGATTAATCACATTATCCGCGCCTCGATCTAAACACCATTGTTGTGATTCAGCTCGAGAGGCGGTAGCAATCACATTTAATTTCGCCAATTGTTTAGCCAACTGTATTGCCATTGAACCCACACCACCTGCACCGCCTATAATCAAAATCGACTTACCAGCGTCATCACCCTGTGCAGAAATTTGCAATCGTTCAAATAAGGCTTCCCATGCGGTAATGCTCGTTAGCGGTAGAGCTGCGGCTTCAGTAAATGAAAGTGATGCCGGCTTTCTGCCCACTATGCATTCATCAACCAGTTGAAATTCACAATTTGAACCCGAACGCGTAATGTCACCCGCATAGTAAACCTGATCACCCACGGCAAAATGCTCAACCTGCTGACCAACAGCCACCACTTCACCGGCTGCATCCCAACCTAAAATGCGGGGTGAAGCCTCAACCTGATCCTTCGGTGCACGTATTTTGGTATCCACTGGATTAACCGAAATAGCATTCACCTTCACCAGCAAATCATGATCACTGGCCTCAGGCCTGGATAGTTCGATATCTTGAAGACTTGCACTATTTTCGATAGGTAAATACTGGGTTAAACCAATCGCTTTCATGTATGACTCCTGATTAATCAGCGGTACTATTAAACCAAACGAAACTCTAACTTTTTACCCATCACCTCAGCAACTTTCGCCATAGTATTTAAGCTTACACTGGTATCTTCCGGGTCGATCAGGCGATCAACTTGCATGCGGCTCGTTTCTAACACTTTAGCGAAAGCCGTTTTTGTGGTGTTATGTTCAACCAGGTATTGACTAACTTCCCACGCAAGCACACGAGCGACAGCGATTGCTTGAGCTTCACCTAAAATGCCTTCTTCTTCCAGGAAGCCATCAAAACTAGAACCAATATGTTGGTTTTTCATCATGTCACCTACTTCGCGTTCAAAACGGTATTTCGTCGGTTTTTTGCTAAATCCAAATCCTTTTTAGGGGTCTTCTGGGTTTTCTTTTTAATCCCATGCAACAGCACCATGTCGTGCTTTACAATCGTAAAAAAATCCGCGTAATACAGCCGTCTTTAATATTACTACGTACTTCCCATAAGTTTTTATCGAGCTTCTCAACCAATGGCATTCCCAGCG
>QIHT01000084.1 GCA_003229115.1 Gammaproteobacteria bacterium
TCTCGCCTTCGGGGCTTCGTTCAAATCGCTGCTGGCGATTTAGTCGCACCTACAATTAATACCCCGTCAGCTTGCTGCGGGGTAGTTTATTGACGTATTTTGCTGTTAATCAGTGATTCATGCAGCGGTAAGGCGTTGCCGGATAGCTCATCGAAAGCTTTACTGCTGCCGGTATCACTCCACAACTCGAATGTCTGTATGGGCTGTAGTGTGGGTGAGTTGAACTGGCTGATGGTTTGCAGCAGATCCATCAACATGACAAAGGTTTCAGATAGTTGCTGATAGAGTTCGGCGGTGGCCTGTTGTACGCCTTCACTGAGGTGATGGTAAGCGCTGCGCCCCATGCTGACGTAATAGCTCACCCGCACCAGCCGTTTTTCAGCGCGTTTGGGGTAGAGGCCGGTTAATAACAGGCATTGGTCACCGATATCGCGGAGTTGCTCCAGACGCAGGGATTTGGGCAGGCCGTGGGCACGAAGGTAGTCCAGTGCCATGGCCTGGGTGGCTAAATCCTGGTCTTTCATGAAGCGCATCAGGGTGAAAACCAGGTAGCTTTCCATGGCCTCGTCGAGCTGGCAGCCATAGACATCTTCGGCCTGACGAACCAGGCTGTGCCACTGCGCAACTTCCGTTTCTTCCAAAATCAGTTTCTGAGTCATGATGACCCCCTGCTTACGAAAAAAGTGTGGTTCAGGCTTTTTTGAGCATTTCCTAACTTATAGCAAATTCTGACCGATTCTGCATTTTTAAGGCAATTCCGCGACTCACTGGGCGGCATTCCTATGAAATATACGGGCTAGCGTTTATACTTGCGCGTCTTATATAAAGCCGAATAATTAATGAGTTACGACGTTTCCACCTTTCAGGGCCTGATTTTCGCGGTTCAGGATTACTGGCAAAAACAGGGCTGTGCGGTGCTACAGCCACTGGATCTTGAGGTCGGTGCCGGTACCTTCCACCCGGCCACCTTTTTACGTGCCATCGGCCCTGAGCCCTGGCGTGCGGCCTACGTGCAGCCCTGCCGCCGCCCCACCGACGGTCGTTATGGCAAAAATCCCAATCGCTTACAACATTATTACCAGTTTCAGGTGGTGCTAAAGCCCTCACCGGATGATATTCAGGATTTATACCTCGGCTCATTAAAACAGCTGGGTTTTGACCCGTTGGAGCACGATATCCGTTTTGTCGAAGACAACTGGGAATCACCCACACTGGGTGCCTGGGGTCTGGGCTGGGAAGTCTGGCTCAACGGCATGGAAGTCACTCAGTTCACTTATTTCCAGCAAGTTGGCGGACTCGAATGCCGGCCGGTGACGGGAGAGATTACCTATGGCCTTGAACGTCTTGCGATGTATTTGCAGGAAGTTGAAAGTGTTTTTGATTTGATCTGGACGCGCGGGCCACAAGGTGACGTGACTTATGGCGATGTGTTTCATCAAAACGAAGTCGAGATGTCGACCTACAATTTTGAGCATGCTGATGTCGATTCCCTGTTTAAGTGGTTTGATACCTGCGAGTCAGAGAGCCAACGTTTAATCGAATTGGGTTTGCCGTTACCGGCGTACGAAATGGTATTAAAAGCATCACATAGCTTCAACTTGCTGGATGCGCGGCATGCAATTTCTGTGACAGAACGCCAACGATTTATTCTGCGTGTACGAAGTTTGTCGCGAGCAGTAGCACAAGCTTATTATGACTCGCGCGAAGCGCTTGGTTTTCCGATGGCTAAGAACAAAACAGGAGATGCAGCATGAGCGCAGACCTGTTGATTGAAATCGGTACAGAAGAGCTGCCACCAAAATCATTAAAGATACTGGCCTATGCATTTTTACATAATGTTAGAGAGGGATTAAAAAAAGCAGGCATTGAAAATGACGCATATAAAGTATTTGCAACGCCTCGCCGGCTGGCCGTTTTACTGGAAAATGTTCCTGAGTCACAGCCAGATAGAGACATTGAACGTAAAGGCCCTAACCTGAAAGCAGCCTATGATGCAGACGGCAAACCCACTAAGGCACTGGAAGGTTTTGCGCGCTCATGTGGCGCAAGTGTTGATCAACTGGAACAACAGGAAACAGACAAAGGTGTGTGGCTGGTATTTAAGGCCAATGAAAAAGGCCAGCCGCTTTCCGAATTAATAGAAGAAATAATTAGCCAGTCTCTGGCAAAGCTACCCATACCCAAACGCATGCGTTGGGGAAGCAGCAATACTGAATTTGTTCGACCTGTTCACTGGCTGGTGATTATGCACGGTTCGAATGTTCTGGATGCACAGGTGTTGGGTGTTACGAGTTCCAATGCAACACGTGGTCACCGTTTTCACGCTGAAGGCGACATTGTGTTGTCGTCTACCAGTGACTATGTAGAGGCACTAAGAAAAGGTTTTGTCATTGCTGATTTCGAGGAACGTGCTGATGTGATTAAGCAGCAGGTAGAGAAAGCGGCCAAACAGATAAAAGGTGTTGCCGTTATTGATGATGATCTGCTTGCAGAAGTGACAGCACTTAACGAATGGCCAATTGCAGTCGCAGGCGAATTTGAGGAAGAATACCTGTCAGTGCCCGCAGAAGCATTAATAAAAACCATGCAGGACAATCAGAAATATTTCCCCGTGGTCGATGATAACGGCAAGCTAAAAAATTATTTTATAACAATTAGCAATATTGACAGTAAAACACCTGAAAAAGTGAAAGCAGGTAATGAACGTGTAGTCCGTCCTCGTTTAGCGGATGCCAAGTTTTTCTGGGAACAGGATCAGAGAAAACCGCTAGAAGCTTTTGGTGAGTCACTTAACTCTGTAGTGTTTCAAAAGAAACTAGGCACTATTGGCGAAAAAACAAAACGCGTTATTGCGCTATCTGCCGAGATTGCCAGCAGTGTTGGTGCGAATGTAGAGCATGCGAAACGTGCTGCTCTTCTCGGTAAATGTGATTTATCCACCGACATGGTGGCTGAGTTTGCGTCACTGCAGGGCGTAATGGGTAAACGCTATGCGCTGGCCGCTGGCGAACCTGACGATGTGGCTACCGCACTGGATGAGCAGTACATGCCGCGCGGGGCGAGGGATGATACGGCAACAACCGCTGTTGGCCAGGTGCTTGCGATTGCAGACAAACTTGACACACTGGTGGGTATCTTTGCTATTGGTCAAAAACCAACGGGTGAAAAAGATCCGTATGCATTACGACGTGCGGCATTGGGTATTTTGCGTACTATCATCGAGCGCGAGCTGGATATCGACCTCCGGGTTATCATTGCACAGTCTGCAAAATTGTTGAGTGATAAAGTAGATACAGATAAAGCAGAAAGTGAAGTTTTTGATTTTATGCTGGATCGCCTGCGTGCCTACTACAGTGACCGAGGTGTGCCGATTGATGTATTTGAAGCGGTATCGGCACTGCGTCCGAGTCGTCCACTGGATTTTGATAAACGCATTAAAGCAGTTAGTATCTTTCGTGCTTTACCGGAAGCAGAGAGCCTTGCAGCGGCCAACAAGCGCGTCGGCAACATTCTTAAAAAATCGAAAGTTTCTGTTGCTGGCGCAGTTAACGAGAGCCTGTTTGAAGAAGCGGCGGAGAAAGCGTTATTTAGTGAGCTTGCTTCATTAAGCGATAGCGTAGAACCCTTATTCAACAAAGGTGACTATGAAGCTGCGCTATGCAAGTTATCCTCACTGCGCAAGCCGGTCGACGACTTTTTTGATTCAGTCATGGTGATGGCCGATGATGAAAAAATAAAAAATAATCGTATCGCATTATTGAACCAGATGAGTTCGCTGTTCCTGCGTGCGGCCGACTTATCCAGATTACATCAGAAATAAAAAAATGAAATTAATAATTATCGACAGGGACGGTGTTATCAATGAAGATTCGGATGCTTATATTAAAAGTACAGAAGAATGGATCCCGATACCAGGAAGTCTTGAAGCCATCGCGCGATTAAATCGTGCAGGCTACACGGTGACGGTAGCAACCAACCAGTCTGGGTTGTCTCGCGGATATTTTGATCTGAAAACCCTTTCCGCAATGCATCGTAAAATGGAATCCATGTTAGCTGAACAAGGCGGTCACGTTGATGCTGTATTCTATTGCCCGCATAGACCGAGGGACGATTGTGATTGTAGAAAGCCTAAACCGGGCCTGTTAATTGAAATTGGAAAAAGATTTCAAACCAGACTGGATAATGTGCTTTTTGTCGGTGATACCTTGAGTGATATGAAAGCCGCAGTAGCGGCAAATGCGAAGCCTGTATTAGTGACAACGGGCAAAGGCGAAGAAACAAAAAAACTGTTGCATGAAAACGGATTTTCGGATGCCCCTGTTTATAAAAATCTTGCTGAAGTCGTTGACGTTGTTTTAAGTGATAACTAAAGTAATTATGAACGAAGTTTGCGTCCCATCAAAACCTGTTTTATATATTCGTTCATCAATCTACTGGATAGGCATGGTTTTGTCTGCCTCTATCATTGGTTTCACTACCGTGTTTACAATTCCGTTGCACGTAGATAAGCGTTTTCGCTATGCGCAAACATTCGCAATATTTAATTTGTGGTTGTTAAAGCATGTCTGCCGGTTAAATTATGAAATAGAAGGAATGGATAGTTTGCCTGATGAGGGCGCTGTTGTGTTGTGTAAACACCAGTCAACCTGGGAAACACTAATGTTGCAAATTGAATTGCCATCAGTGCGCTGGGTACTAAAGCGTGAGTTGTTAAAAATCCCTTTTTTTGGCTGGGGACTGGCGATTCAGCAGCCGATTGCGATTGATCGTTCGTCGGGTCGAAAAGCAGTGACACAGCTTATTGAACAAGGAAGAGTGTTACTTGATAATAAATACTGGGTGGTTGTTTTTCCCGAAGGCACGCGCGCCAAACCCGGCACCGAAAACAAATACAAACTGGGTGGTTCTATTCTTGCCGTTGAAACCGGTCATCCAGTGGTTCCTGTCGCCCACAACGCTGGCGAGTACTGGCCGCGTCATAGTTTCCTTAAGTGGCCGGGTTGTATTAAGGTATGTGTTGGGCCGGCAATAGAGACCAGCGGAAAAAATGCGGTGGAAGTGAATGCCGAAGCGCATGACTGGATTGAAGGGAAAATGAAAGAAATCAGTGACCCTTCGCGCTGGAATCGGTAATTATAGATGTATTCGCCAGGAGTGAATCTGACAGCTATTACCAAAGAGCGTGACACAAAACAATATTTTTTAGTCACAGAGAAATTAATTCGTAGGTCGGGCATTGTCCGACATGGGTGATGGTGGGCAATGCCCACCCTACAAACTGCGTCTTTGCGGCTAATGTTAAAGTGTTAGTTAGTATCGTGATCTGTGTATATTTTAAGGAGGTGAAACATGAGTGATGAAATCATAAAAAAACTGGGCCCTTTGGCTGCATTGGCAGGAACCTGGGAGGGTGACAAGGGCATTGATGTCTCCAGAATCCACAGCAAGGAGACGGAAACAAAATACCGTGAAAGGATTATTTTTGAACCATTGGGCCCTGTAACCAACGGCCCCCAGGTATTGTATGGCCTGCGTTATTCAATGACAGCCTGGCGTCTTGGCGAAGATGACGGGTTTCACGAAGAGCTTGGCTACTGGTTATGGGATGCTGGTAACAAGCAAGTATTGCGCTGCTTTATGGTGCCACGCGGTGTGTTAATCAATGCCGGTGGTGACGCTGAGGCCGATAGTAAAAACTTTCACTTATCAGCAGAAGTTGGTTCTGAAACCTACGGCATACTTTCCAATAAATATCTGGATGAGTCCTACAAAACTGAAAAATACACCCTGGATGTGATTGTTCACGATGACGGTAAGTTTAGTTATAAGGAAACAACGCATTTATGGATACCTGTAAATAAGAGTATTTTTTTTCACACAGATGAAAATACTCTGAAAAAGGTTTGATCAATGAAAATTACCATAATAAGTGGCAGTCATCGCAATCCTTCGCAGAGTGAAAAAATTGCACGTTATATTGAATCTGTTTTGAACAATAAGTTTGACGAAGTCGATCCGTTTTTGTTTACACTGGCGGACAATCCTCTACCACTTTGGGATCAATCTATATGGGAAGGCGATGAAACATGGATCAACAGGCTGGCTCCTTTAAAAGAAGAGTTAATCAATAGTGATGCATTTATTTTTGTAGCCCCTGAATGGCATGGGCAAGTGCCTGCAGGTTTAAAAAACTTCTTTCTCCTGTTTAGCCGATACGAGCTCGGGCATAAGCCTGCTTTTATCGTGGCAGTTTCTTCAGCGACAGGCGGAGCGTATCCGGTAGCTGAATTGCGGATGAGTAGTTATAAAAATAACCGTGTTTGTTACATTCCTGAAAATTTGATTATTAGAGATGTGGAAAAGGTTTTTAACGAAAACCTGGAAGATAATGATCAGGAATCTGATGGTTATTATAAGAGCCGACTTAACTGGTGTCTTGAGATGTTGATTGGTTATGGGGTGGCTTTGCGAGGTATGCGGGAGTCAACGCAGGTTCATCATGATGATTTTTCTAATGGAATGTAAAGGGTTATTTTTTCTGTTTTCTGAACCTCCTTTTTGAATTTCATCATTTGGTTTCGGCTTGCTGCCGAGTTACTCTTTTGTCTACAGCAACAAAAGAGTAACCAGAAAAATGCCGCCCCGAATCGCTCACCCTGCGGGTGCCCTCGTCACTCACGC
>QIHT01000080.1 GCA_003229115.1 Gammaproteobacteria bacterium
CTCCGTAACTGATAATCGTAATCTGGCCACTGGAAGCTCCCTGGAACATTAGCAAACGTTTAACGGCCTGCGCACGACGGTCAGCCAGTGCCACATTGTATTCACGCGTGCCTCGTTCATCGGTATGTCCTTCCAGCCTGATACTCGCATCACCATTCAAGGCCAGGTACTTGCCATGATGTTTGACCAGCTCAACATAATCACTGTCAACAGAACTACTGTCAAATTCAAAATAGATAATGCGCTCGGCTAATACGCTGGATGAATCATTGATCGCACTTTTGTCATAGGAAACCGATAAGGCCGTACCTGAACCACCATCACCTCCGCCAATGGAGCCTGCCTCGGCACCACCACTTTCACTACCACTACCACCGTCACTTGATCCATCTTCAGGACGCACGTTTGAATCGCAAGCGACCATCGCAAAGGCCATCAATAATACCAGTAAATATTTTTTCACTTTAATTTCTCCTGTTAAAATTGTTCTATTTTTTCACCGATGACCAGGCGGGCTCTCTCACTTCACCCTCAGTCAAACCTAATCGTTGTTTATGTCGCCCATCAACCGAAACGGCTGCCAGCACTGACTTCCTTTTATTACTGCGCCGCATAAAGAATCATACTGCCATTAGGCGCAAATTTCGGGGACTCATCTAACGGACCATCCGTCAGAATCTGCACCAGACCGGTCTCCAGATAAAGTACCGCTATTCTGAACGAATTGTTCTCGCCATGCACAAAAGTTAGCATCTTGCTGTCAGGCGATACGCTGGCATTGGCGTTGTACTTACCCTCAAACGTCAGGCGTTTCGGTCTCGAACCGTCAGTCACCGATACCCGGTATAACTGGGGCTTGCCGCTACGACTTGAAGTAAATACCAACGAGCCACCATCCGGCATCCAGTTGGCTTCAGTATCTATCGACCAATGTTTGGTGATGCGCTTGAGTGATTTATTTTTAAGATGCAAAACATAAATATCCGGATTACCGTCTTTGGACAAGGTCAGTGCCAGCCGCGTTCCATCAGGCGACCAGGCAGGTGCGCCATTGATACCGGAATAAGATGAAACCACTTCACGACTGGCGGTATAAATATCATGGATAAATATTTCCGGTTTATCATTTTCAAACGAAACATAAGCCACATATTTACCATCAGGTGACCAGGCGGGTGACATGATGGGCTCGTCCGATGTTAAAAGTGTCTGCGGGTTATAACCATCGGTATCTGCAACCTGCAACAAATAGCTGAAATCATTCGATTGCTTGGTATTTTTTTTCTCTGTCGTGACGTAAGCAATTCTTGCGTCAAATGCGCCCGACAGTCCCGTCAGGTTTTTAATAATGTGATCGCTGATTCGGTGAGCAACAGAGCGCAACGAATCTTTGGTGGCCATAAAACTGTAGCCCAGCACCTGCTCGCCTTTCAAAATATCAAACAGCCTGAACTGCACCTGGTATTGCCCATCACCTTTTAGTTGCACCTCGCCGATCACCAGATGATCAACCCCGGTCATACGCCATGATTTAAAATGAACGTCTTCGGGTTTGCGGGGGTTAGCAATTAAATCTTTAATTGCTAGCGGCGAAAACTTTCCACTGCGTGCCAGATCGGATGTAATAATTTCACTAACATCAGCATCGCTCAGTTTTACACCGCCTGTCCACTGGAACGGGACCACAGCAATCGGCAATGAACCATCAACACCTTGTGTGATTTCAATATTCAGCACTGCGTGTGACACAGAACTAAAAACCAACAATAACAATCCTGAAAAATAATGTTTCATACTATTTCTTTTATAATTATTTTTAACCAAAAAATTTTACTCATCATTCAAATCTTTTGGTTATCAGACTTCCGGCCTGAAAGTAAAATGAATTTCACGATTAAAAACTTCTGGATTCGGTGGTGGCGGCAATGGTGAAGCCTTGCGAACAGCACGTTCAATGGAACGTTGGAAAGCAAGATCCTTCGTACACTGCTGTAAACTCACACTCATCACATCCCCCAGCGAGGTCTGGATTACTATCACTTCACACGACATATCCGTGGTTGAAGTGACAGGGCGCAACCAGTTACGTTCAACTTTTTGCTTGATAAGTTTAACATATTGAGCCCGCAGCGAATTAAGCATCTTGTTATGTTGAGCCTGCTGAAGCGCTTCTGCTTCACGACGTTCCTCATCTTCCAGTCGTTTTCTCAATTCAACCTGCTCTTCCTGTCTGCGTTTTTCTTCGAGTTCAGCCAGTCGCTTCTGCTCGGCGATTTTTTTCTTTTTTTCATCCGCTAGTCTTTTCTTTTCAGCCTCAACTTTCTTTTTTTCCGCCACCTTTTTCTTTTTTAGCTCTGTCTGGCGTTTTTTCTCAGCCGCTTTTTTTTTCTTGAGTGCGACCAATCGTTTTTTTTCTGCAGCCTGCTGTTTGCGGACTTTCTCAGCTTCTTTTTTGATTTTTTTCTGCTGCGCCAGTGCCTGCTGTTTTTTCTTTTCTTCGGCCTGTTTGAGCTTTTTAGCTTCGGCTTCAATTTTCGCGACATCTACAATAACGGCTTTGACTGTTTTTTTAGTCGAAGCAGAAATCTCGGGGACTTCGCTGCTTGATAAGTTAATACTTAACAAAATAATCACCACTAAATGCAAGCCAATGACCGCAACCAGAATTACCGGGTTTGCCTTGATGTTCTGCCACAAACCTGATGAGTTCATTCACTGATACTCGGCCAGTACAATTTCATCAACTTCCATCCGCCGGTATCTGAATATCCGGCTGCTCGGTCATTAAACCTATCTTTTCGACACCCGCCATTTGCAGCAATACCATGGCACTGGTGACTCTGCCATAGTCCACATTTTTATCACCTCTGACCAGTACCGGCGTATCAGGCTGGTATTTAAGAACGGCAGCTACTCGATGCACTATTTTTTCATCATCGATCGGTTTCTTAATATCATCGCCCACATTCAAATAAAACTCACCGGTTTTGCTTACCGTTAAAATCAGCGGTTCTTTCTGATCCCGATGCATGGGGTTTGCATTAGCTTGCGGCAGATCAATTTCTACGCCTTGCTGTATCAAGGGCGCTGTAATCATAAAAATAATGAGCAACACCAGCATGACATCGATGTACGGAACAACATTGATCTCTGATATGATCTTGCGTTTGCGATGACGACGCATCAAACAGTAGCCTCTCGTTGGTCAGACTCGGTTTGCTCCTGCTCATCTTCGGGCGGCTGATGGCTCTGGCGCTGTAATATAGTGGCAAATTCTTCGGCAAAATTCTCATAAGCGCCCGCTATTCGATCAACACTTTCTGAATAGCGGTTATAAGCAATAACCGCTGGAATCGCTGCAAACAAGCCCATGGCGGTCGCAATCAATGCCTCGGCAATACCGGGGGCGACCATGGCAAGACTGGCATGTTGCACTGAACCCAGTGCGGTGAAAGAGCGCATAATGCCCCACACTGTGCCGAACAGACCCACATAGGGGCTGATTGAACCAATGGTCGCGAGTAACGACAGGTTGGAATCGAGCTTGTCTTCCTCTCTGGCCAGTGCAACCTTCATACTGCGTTGCACACCGGCTAACATCATTTCTGTGGTGCTGGTGGCAGTTTTATGAATACGAATATATTCAGCAAAACCGGCTTCGAAAATACGCGCCATACCGCTTCGATCTGCCGTATTTCTTTTTGTGCGAGTGTATAAATCTGACAGATTAATACCCGACCAGAACTGGTCTTCGAACCTCAGGGCTTCTTCTCGCGCTATTTTAAGATACTTGTGTTTAACAACAATAATGACCCACGACAATACCGACGCACCAAGTAATGCCAGCATGACCAACTGCACTAAAATGCTGGCACGCGTTACCAGACTGAATAAAGACATCTCAGCTTCCACTACTCACCCCCGTAATCCTGTCCAGAATAGTCTGCGGCATGGCGCTCGGTGAGAATGTTTCGGCGTGTAAACATGCAACTTTGATTTCGGCTTCACACAAATGCGTGTGCTGCGGCAGTCTTGTGATGGATTGTTTAAAGGTGAGGCTTGCTTTGCCCAAAGCTGTAATTTTGGTGTTCACTATTAACTCGTCGTTAAATACGGCAGGTTTTTTATACTGTGCAGACAAACTGTGGACTGCAAAAATAACACCCTGCTCTTGTTTTAGTTGATCCTGCTCAAAACCCAGACTGCGCAGGAACTCCGTTCGTGCTCTTTCCATAAATTTCAGGTAGTTGGCGTAATACACCACACCGCCGGAATCAGTGTCTTCGTAATAGACTCGAATTGCCCAGGAAAATTCAACTGGCAAAAATTCATTTTCTACGGCACACATCTTTATTCTGTTGAATCATTTTCAGCGAAGTCCAGAGCTGCCTGATTCAACTGCTTACTTGCCGGCTGTTTGAGTCCAAAATGGCGGTATACATTCGGCGTGGCGACTCTACCACGCGGTGTGCGCATAAGATAACCCTGCTGTATCAGGTAAGGCTCAATCACGTCTTCGATGGTGTCACGTTCTTCGCTAATCGCGGCTGCCAGGTTTTCCACGCCGACCGGACCACCATTAAATTTTTCAATGATCGCCATCAGCAGGCGGCGATCCATTACGTCAAAGCCGAGTGAATCAACATTGAGTAATTTCAGTGCGCTGGCTGCAACCTCGGCGGTGACACTGCCATCCGCTTTTACCTGTGCATAATCACGTACCCTGCGCAGCAGGCGATTGGCGATACGTGGCGTGCCACGCGCACGTCGCGCGATCTCGGTAGCACCTTCTTTATCTATAGAAACCTGAAGAATGTCTGCTGTGCGTTGCACAATGTGGGTCAGATCCAACGTGGAATAGAAATCGAGTCTTAATACAATGCCAAAACGATCTCGCAGAGGCGAGGTTAATGAACCGGCACGCGTGGTTGCGCCCACTAAAGTAAACGGTGGCAGATCCAGTTTGATGGAGCGTGCCGCCGGACCTTCGCCAATCATGATATCGAGTTGATGGTCTTCCATCGCCGGATACAAAATCTCTTCCACCACCGGACTCAGGCGGTGTATTTCATCAACGAATAACACATCGTGGGGTTCGAGGTTGGTTAGCAATGCCGCCAGATCACCGGGTTTTTCCAACACCGGTCCGGAGGTGGAATGCAGGTTGGCTTGCATTTCATTCGCAACAATGTGTGCCAGCGTGGTTTTACCCAAGCCCGGTGGGCCGAAAAATAATAAATGATCCAGCGCTTCTGAACGACCACGGGCCGCTGGAATAAATATTTCCAGTTGTTCAGTCACCGAAGGCTGGCCGCGATAATCTTTTAGAAACTGGGGGCGTATTGCACGATCAATCGCGACTTCTTCGTCGGATTGTTCTGCGGTTATGATGCGCGTTTCACTCATGGCGTTACCCCCTAACCATACTCTGCAAAGCGGCCTTGATAATTTCTTCTGTGCTCAATCCTTCGGCCTCAACCGTTCGCACCATCTGGCTGGCTTCCTGTGCTTTGTAGCCGAGTGATACCAGTGCACTCACTGCATCCGCCACCGGATTTTTGCCGGCAGATTTTAATGTCGCAAGCTTGCCTTCAGCGCCTGGTAGTACCGCGTTCACTTCTTTGGCAAGACGGTCACGCAACTCGACGATTAAACGCTCGGCAGTTTTTTTACCGACCCCCGGCAAACTGGTCAGGGCTTTTGAGTCACCTTCCATAACGCAGCGCGTAAACTCATCCGCAGTCACACCTGACAGAATAGTCAATGCCAGTTTTGGCCCGACACCGCTAATACGAATCAGGTTTCTGAATAACTGCCGTTCTGACAAACTGAAAAAAGCATAAAGTAGTTGTGCATCTTCACGCACCACCATGTGAGTATGCAGTGTGACCGCTTCACCGGTTGACGGTAGCTGGTAAAACGTCGACATGGGAGCTTCGAGTTCGTAACCGACACCCTGTACCTCCACCAGTAACTGCGGTGGTTGTTTTTCCAGTAGAACACCTTTGAGTCTGCCTATCATACCCAGCGCCCTCGACGCGAACCTTTGACTACCCCGGAAGACCTGACATGAACATGATTTGCGTGACACATGGCAATCGCCAGCGCATCGGCTTCATCACTTTGTGGTCGAGTCTTCAGTCCAAGTAACATTTGCATCATTTGTTGTATTTGTTGTTTTTCAGCAGCGCCAGTACCGACCACGGCTTTTTTTATGGCTCTTGGCGTATATTCACCGACACTTAACTCGGCGTTGACACCGGCACAAATCGCTGCGCCTCGCGCTTGCCCCAACTTTAGTGCAGAGTCCACGTTACGATTAACAAAAACCTGTTCAATCGCCATTGAGTCCGGCTGCCATAACTCGATTACTTTAGCCACTTCCTTAAAAATCATGCCTAAGCGCTCGGGCAATTCATCCCCCTTGATCGAAATATGACCGCTGGCGATGTAGGTATGACGAAAACCATCGGTATCCAGAATACCGTAGCCGGTAACGCGCGAACCCGGATCAATACCTATAATTCGCGTTTTTGTTTTCAAGTGGTTCGACTCTCAAAAACCATGTTTGATACCACCATCATTCCGAAAGCTGCGTCATGACTTCGTCGGAAAAATCCGCATTGGTATGCACTTCCTGTACATCATCCAGTTCATCCAGCACATCAATCAAGCGCATGATTTTCTCAGCATCGTCGAAGGTGACCTCAGTCACCGTGGTTGGTTTTTCGATGACTTCTGCGTGCTCAGGCTCGTGCCCGGCTGAAATCATCGCATCTTTTACCGACATATAATCTTCATAGCTGGTAGACACCTCGATACCGCCTTCGTCGCTGTTATCCACATCATCAGCACCGGCTTCCAGCGCCGCTTCCATAATGGCATCTTCATCGCTACCTGCGGGGTATGTCAGCAAGCCGATGCGGTTGAACATATACGCCACTGAACCATCGGTGCCCAGGTTTCCACCTGCCTTGGTAAAGGCATGCCGCACTTCGGAGACGGTACGATTGCGGTTGTCTGTCATGCAATCAACCATCACGGCGGTGCCGCCCGGGCCATAACCTTCGTACACGGCGGTGCCGCCCGGGCCATAACCTTCGTAACGAATTTCTTCATAAACTGTATCGTCGCCTTCCCCGGTGCCACGCTTGATAGCACGCTCAATCGTATCCCTGGTCATATTGGCGCCTAGCGCCTTATCCACCGCCAGACGCAAGCGCGGGTTGGTAGCAGCATCACCGCCACCGCCGCCTCGCGCTGCCACCGTGATCTCACGTATTAGTTTGGTGAATATCTTGCCACGCTTTTTATCCTGCGCGGCTTTACGATGCTTGATATTGGCAAATTTACTGTGACCAGCCATAGTGACGCCTTGTTAAATATCCGGGTTAAAGACTTTGATGCAGAGTGTAACATTGA
>QIHT01000051.1 GCA_003229115.1 Gammaproteobacteria bacterium
GAGACAAAATCGCCAGCCTGTGTTTGATGCTGTCAAACCGGCCCGCAGTTCAAACTGGATAGTTGAAAAAACTTTTTGTCCACAGATGAACACGGATAAAAACAAACAACCCATTTGCCGCAAATAACGCAAAGGGCGCAAAAAAAAACAAAACATAATTTGTTTTTAGAGATTTTTTCGCGCCCTTTGCGTTATTTGCGGCCAAAAGATTTTGGCTTTTGCTTTGGTTTTTATCCGAAAATATTTTCATGTTATCGCGGTAAATAATTCATGAGATTCCATTCCCTTGATGCCTGGCTTAACTGGCAATCGAGCCTCAATCCCGCAGAAATAGACCTTGGCCTCGAACGCACCACAGATGTACTTCTGCGCATGGGTTTAACGCAACAGTTTGACTGCCCGTTAATCATGGTCGCCGGCACCAACGGTAAAGGTTCCGTGGTCGCCATGCTGGAAGCGATGGCCAGTGCTGCCGGTTACAGTGTGTGTAGTTATACCTCGCCTCATATCCTGCGCTACAACGAACGCCTGCGTATTCGTGGAGAAGAAATCGACGATACCAGACTGTGTGAATCATTTGAGCGAATCGACCAGGCGCGTGGCGAAGCCGCGCTGACCTACTTCGAATTCGGCACATTGGCCGCGATTGATTGCTTCAAGCGCGCACAGCCTGAGCTGGTGATTATGGAAGTGGGACTGGGTGGCCGGCTGGACGCCGTCAATATTATGCAGCCGGATGTTTCCGTGATCACCCCGGTTGCAATTGACCACACCGACTGGTTAGGCGACAATCGCGAAACCATCGCTGTCGAAAAGGCCGGCATTCTGCGTGACCATAAACCGGCCATTTGTGGCGATGCCGAGCCACCGGTCTCTTTGCTGGAAATCGCCGAACAAAAATCAGTGGAGCTGTTTCAATTAGGCAGCCATTTCAGTGTCGAGCAACATCCAGATGAACAGCAAGAGTGTTGGCAACTACACAGTCCTTTCGGATCTCTTCAGAACCTGCCTGAGCCTTCACTCATCGGTGATTTTCAAAAGGGGAATGCTGCGACCGCCATCGTAGCCCTGCAGGCACTGACGACAAAACTGGCGATTAGCGCCGACCATATCAGGCAGGGTTTGACCGCCATCCGGCTCAACGGCCGCTTCGAAATAGTAAAACAACAGCCGCAGGTAATCGTCGATGTTGCTCATAATCCTCACGCGGTCACTGCGCTGGTCGCGCAACTGCAAACTCAGCCTGTCGCCGGTAAAACACACCTGGTGATCGCCATGCTCGCCGATAAACCGGTCAGCGAGGTGGTGGAAATTTTGTTACCGGTGGCGGATGGCTGGACTACGGCAGGCCTGGAAGAAGCATCGCGAGGTCTGTCCTGCGGGGAAATGGAAGCTATCGTAAAAGGTGTGCTGCTTGCTCACAATGGTGCGGGTGTTAAACTCTGCGCTGCAGTGACGGTCGAAGCTGCCATCGATGCTGTGATGAGCGCAGCGCAGGCAAACGATCGAATCGTGATACTGGGTTCGTTTTATACCGTTGCTGCGGCGACGCGTTATTTTTCCTGACCGGTTGCATTCTATTCTTGATGGGTAATTCATAAATTTATGGAAAAAAAGTTACAACAACGACTGGTCGGCGCGATAACGTTAGTGGCAATAGGTGTGATTGTGATACCGGTCCTGCTGGATGGCTCAGGCTACAAATCCCGGCACGAAAAAAACATCGTCATCCCGGACAAACCTTCTTTTCCACTCAAGAGTCAGACAAAAGTTAAGCCGATTGCTACACCGATCGACAAAAAGAAAAAACAGGTCGAAGAAAAGAAAAAAACCAAACCGGCCAAACCGATCCAGTCATGGGCGCTACAGGTCGGTACTTTTGGCAGCAAGGAAAATGCCAACAAATTCAGAGATAAGCTGCGTAAGGCCAGGCACTCAGCCTATGTGGAAAAAACGAAGTCAGATGGCAAAACCAGCTACCGGGTACGCATAGGCCCGGAACTGGAAAAGAAGCGGCTTGAGAAGCTGAAAACCCAACTCATGAAAGAAAAGAAAATCGATGGTTTTATTGTTCGCCACCCTTAAAACTTACGCCATTTCACGTAGGGTGGGCACTGCCCACCATATCTCCATGTCGGGCAATGCCCGACCTACTAAGTAGGCCTGCATAAGGGTCGTTACAGGCATGGCTAACCTGCTGGAAATCGTCGGGAACGATAAAACCTTATCCTGGCCTACGGTAGCTGGAGTGCGTAGGGTGGGCATTGCCCACCATATCCCCATGTCGGGCAATCCCTGACCTACTGATTCGTAATTGACGGGCTAAGCATCGATACAAAAAAATCTATCAGTACATACCGGTTTTTTGAGTGTATTCCACCACAGCGACAGCGTATAATGCCGCCTTTTCCGACCTCCGGAGCCGACTAAACCATGACAGTTGTTGATGTTGTTGTTATTTTTGTAATTGTACTGTCCGCCTTATTTGGTGTGCTGCGCGGTTTCGTCAAGGAAGCCATATCACTGGTCAAGTGGGTACTGGCCACCTGGATTGCGGCCACTTTTGCGCCCAAACTCTCACTTTTACTGCCGTTCGAATCAGAAGCCGTGAATCAGGCCACCGCCTTTGCGCTGTTTTTTATCTGCGTTTTTATCATTGGCGCTTTAGTCACTCATCTCATCGTGCAGTTTGTGAAAAAAACCGGCCTCTCCGGTGCCGACCGTGTTTTCGGTTTGTTGTTTGGTTTTTTGAGAGGCGGCGTTATCATTGTTATATTCGTTGTCATTGGTCAGAAAGTTTCCCTCTCAACCCAACAATGGTGGCAGGATTCAACCATGCTCACGCGTTTTGAAAATGTGGCTATAGCTTTGCATGATTACGTGCCTGATACCGGAGCCTCATTGGGTGCCAGCGATATTATTAATTCTGTCGATACCGATGCTATTGCTGAACAGGTGATAGAGCAGGTGAATCCGTAATGTGTGGCATCGTCGGCGTTGTAGGTCATTCACCGGTTAATGTCGATTTGTATGAAGCCATGCTGGTACTACAACACCGCGGCCAGGATGCCGCCGGCATCATGACCTGTGAAGGCGGGCGCTTCCATCTGCGTAAAGGTAATGGCCTGGTGCGTGATGTTTTTTACACGCAACACATGAAAAAACTGCCCGGCAATATGGGTATCGGTCATGTGCGATATCCCACCGCCGGTTGTTCGTCTTCACTGGAAGCGCAACCCTTTTACGTGAACTCACCTTATGGCATATCACTGGCGCACAACGGCAACCTGACGAATACCGAAGCACTCAAAAATGAATTGTTCATGGACGACATGCGTCACCTGAACACAGATTCCGATACCGAAGCCCTGCTTAACGTTTTTGCGCATGAACTTAATCAACTGGCCAAACCGGCATTTGATCACCACGATATTTTCAAAGCAGTGTCAGGCGTGCATCGTCGTTGCAAGGGGGGTTATGCGGTTATTGCGATGATCGTCGGCAAGGGTGTGCTGGCGTTTCGCGATCCTAACGGTATTCGTCCGGTGGTTTATGGCAAGCGTGAAACCGCACAGGGTAGTGAGTACATGGTGGCTTCGGAGAGTGTTGCACTACAGGCGCAGGGTTTTGAATTAGTGCGTGATTTAAAACCTGGCGAAGCTATATTTATCGACAAGGATTGCAATGTACACACTCAGCAATGTGCCGACAATGCAAAACTGGTGCCCTGTATTTTCGAGTACGTTTATTTTGCGAGACCGGATTCTATTATTGACGATATTTCCGTGTATAAGTCGCGCTTACGTATGGGCCAGAAACTGGTTAAGAAGTTACTTCGTGAAAGACCTGATCATGATATTGATGTGGTCATCCCGATACCTGATACCAGTCGCAGTACCGCGCTTGAAGTGGCTTATCATCTCAATGTTAAGTACCGGGAAGGTTTTATCAAAAACCGTTACATCGGTCGCACCTTTATTATGCCGGGTCAGCAGGAACGAAAAAAATCAGTACGCCAGAAACTGAACCCGATTGGCCTTGAGTTTGAAGGAAAAAATGTACTGCTGGTGGATGACTCCATTGTTCGCGGCACCACCTCGAAACAGATTATCCAGATGGCACGTGAAGCCGGTGCCAATAAAGTCTATATGGCATCAGCAGCACCGCCGGTACGTTACCCCAATGTCTACGGCATCGACATGCCCGCGACCGAAGAATTTGTCGCCCATAACCGCACCGTGGAAGAAATTGCCGAAGTAATCGGTGCAGACTGGCTGATTTACCAGGATCTGGATGATCTGATTGATGCCGTTCAAAAAGGCAACGAAGAAATAAAAGAATTCGATTGCTCCTGTTTTGATGGTAAATATATTACGAATGATGTGGATACGGAGTATTTCCGCAAGTTGCAGGACAAACGCAACGATGCCGCCAAGAATAAAACAGAAGACCAGGGCGCTGCTGAAACTATCGAGTTGTAAGTCTTTTTTGTCCCGGTCCGGGATGATTTTTTTAGCCACGCTACCGCTCGCAATGACGAAAGAGCAATATAGTCCGTAGGTTGGGTTAGCGAAGCGTAACCCAACAATATTCCGTGTTCGACAATGTTGGGTTACGGCAAAAATCGCCTAACCCAACCTACGAGCTATATGCAGTTTTTGTTTGTCAGAAATAAATAGTTTTTTTCGCGCCCTTTGCGTATTTCGCGGCAAAATAGCCTTGCCGTATTGATTAAGCCCCCAGCTATGCAATACTAATCCCTCCTGCGAACATAGCACCATGGTGACAAGTGAACTCAATCCGAATCAGTGTATCTGATCAAACCCTGACCCTGCTGGATGAAGACGGCCAGACGCTTCATCAATACCCGGTATCGACCTCAAAAAACGGTACCGGTACTCAGAATGGCAGCGAAAAAACCCCGTTGGGATTACACCGTATCAAGGACATGATTGGAGGCGCCATGCCAATCAACGAGGTTTATATCAACCGCATGCCCCACGGCAACCTTGAAGAATGCAAAGAACGCGGCGTGGATTTGCCGGATGATGTCATCATGAGCCGAATCATGTGGCTGGAAGGCATGGAACCGGGAAGAAATCAGGGTGGATATGTAGACACGTACCAGCGATACATATACATTCATGGAACCAGCGAAGAAGACAGGATCGGAACACCGGCCTCGATTGGTTGTATTCGAATGCGTAACGCCGATATTATTGAGTTATATCGATTAGTAAAGTCCGGAACAGAAGTGAGCATTGAAGAGTAAATATGAAAGACGATAAAGAAAAACAGGGTTTCTCAACGCGCGCGGTACGTGCCGGGCAGGTACGAACAGCCGAAGGTGAACACAGCGAAGCCATATTCCCCACCTCGAGTTATGTGTTTGCCTCGGCAGCACAGGCTGCCGCGCGTTTTTCAGGTGAGGAAGCGGGCAACATCTATTCGCGTTTCACCAATCCGACAGTACGCACCTTTGAAGAACGTTTAGCCGCACTCGAAGGAGCCGAATGTTGTGTTGCCACCGCTTCCGGCATGTCAGCGATTACCGCGACCTTCATTGGTTTATTAAAATCTGGCGACCACATTGTTTCGTCGCGCAGCATATTCGGTACAACCACGGTTTTGTTAACCAACTTCATGGCCAAGCTGGATATCTCAACCACATTTGTTGATTTACCGGATCTGGCTGCATGGGAAAGTGCGATCACAACAGAGACAAAATTGTTATTTCTGGAAACACCCTCTAATCCACTCACTGATTTAGTCGACATCGCGGCGCTGGCAGACATTGCGCACAAGCACGGTTGTTTACTCGTGGTAGATAACTGTTTCTGCACGCCCGCTTTGCAACTGCCCATCGCCTTAGGTGCAGATATCGTGATTCATTCAGCCACCAAATACATCGACGGCCAGGGCCGTTGCATGGGCGGCGCAGTGTGTGGCACAAAAGAGGTAGTAGGCGAGGGCGTTTTTGGTTTCCTGCGAACTGCCGGCCCCACCATGAGCACCTTCAATGCCTGGGTATTTTTAAAAGGTCTGGAAACATTAAAGATACGCATGAAAGCACATTGCGAAGGTGCGCTTGAATTAGCACAGTGGCTGGAATCTCAATCGGCAGTGCAACGGGTTTACTATCCGGGTTTGCAAAGTCATCCGCAACACGAGTTAGCCAAACGACAGCAAAGTGGATTTGGCGGTGTTGTTTCGTTTGAGCTTAAAGGTGGCCAGCAGGAAGGCTGGAAGTTGATTGATGCTACGCAGATGGTTTCGATTACGGCGAATCTGGGTGATACCAAAACCACCATTACGCATCCAGCGACAACAACGCATGGGCGGTTGACACCGGAACAACGGCAGGAAGCGGGGATTTCGGATGGCTTGATTCGGGTAGCGGTTGGGTTGGAGGATGTTGAGGATATTAAAAGAGATCTTGCACGGGGGATGTGATTTGTTTTTTTTTGCCGTCATTCCGAACGGTAGCCAGTAGTCTGTCATCCTGAGGAGCCTGTTTTTGTTTTATAGGCGACGTGAGGATCTCCGCTTTTTCACCTTTTTCCAATTCTGACAAGTTGCTGGTAGTGGGTATTCGCACCCACGGGCGAGGCACTTTCTTTGTCTACAGCA
>QIHT01000141.1 GCA_003229115.1 Gammaproteobacteria bacterium
GGGTAAAAGGTCACTCCGGCGATGAAGGCAATGAAAAAGCCGATGCACTTGCCAACCAGGCAATCGACGAAATGTAATAAAACTAGTTGGCGAAAAAATAGTTGGCAGTTGGCAGTTATCAGTTTACAGTAACTGCCAACTGCCAACTGCCAACTGCCAACTTTGTCTTATGCGCCAGATTGTTCTTGATACAGAAACTACCGGACTCGAACCCAGTCAGGGTCATCGTATTATCGAGATTGGTTGTGTGGAGTTGGTGCACCGTACAATACCTGCAACCGGATCGCGAAAGCGACGAAGGCGCGCTACAGGTACACGGTATCACCACGGAATTTTTAAAAGATAAACCTCGATTCACCGATATTGTTGAAGACCTGCTTGAATATCTTAAAGGCGCAGAGCTTATTATTCATAATGCACCTTTCGATGTAGGTTTTCTTAATCATGAACTGGTTTTAGCTGGAAACAATTACGGCAAACTCGACCAGCACTGCAACATCATCGACACCCTGGTGATGGCCAGGAAAATGCGCCCCGGCCAGAAAAACAATCTGGATGCTTTATGTAAGCATTACGAGGTAAACAACACACAGCGCGAATTGCACGGCGCTTTACTGGATGCCGAAATACTCTCCGAAGTTTACCTGAGAATGACCGGTGGCCAGGTAGGCTTGATGCTCGATGCCGAGCAGGAGCAGGCGGCTACCGGAAACACACCTGAAAAAAAACGCATCACAAAAGATCGCCCAGCTTTGACTATTGTGCGCGCCAGTGCAACAGAACAGGCGGCGCACGAAGAAATTCTGAAGAATATGGGTGAATCCTGTCTTTGGCAGAGTGTTGATTAGTTGTAAGAGTTTTTTTGAACCACAGAGGACACGGAGGTACACAGAGAAAAGCTTTTTACTTTTTTAATATAACTGTAGGAGCGGCTTTAGCCGCGAATGTGCGATTAGTCCCAACATTTGTTCGCGGCTGAAGCCGCTCCTACGTTTAAAACAGATCATAGTTTTTCTCTGTGTACCTCCGTGTCCTCTGTGGTTCAAAAAAATCTAAAACCTAACGGTGCCTGAACCCGTTTCCAGTCCCTGTCTTTATCCGAAGCACGTTTATCATGTTCTTTCTTACCCTTGGCAAGACCAATGCCCAGCTTCACGCGGCCACGTTTCCAGTAAAGCGATAACGGTACAATGGTATAACCCTTGCGTTCAACCTGGCCAATCAAACGATCTATTTCCTTGCGGTGCATGAGTAACTTTCGAGTGCGTCTGGGTTCATTTGTTACGTGAGTTGAGGCAGATAGCAGCGGCGTAATCAGGCCGCCAAACCACATCAGTTCATTTTTCTGGATCAGTACGTAGCTTTCGTCGAGCTGAACGCGGCCATCACGCAGGCTTTTAACTTCCCAGCCCTGCAATGCAATGCCGGCTTCGAAGTTGTCTTCAATCGAAAAATTATGGCGGGCTTTTCGATTCTGTGCGATGGAGTTCGGTGAGGATTTTTTTTTGTTCTTTTTGCCCATGGTCTTAAAGTTTTGGCTAAGTGTGGCAAAGTATACATGCATCAGGGACTCTAGCTAATTGATCTTTTAAGGATTGCTGTATAATCCCGGCAGTAGTGGCTACACTGGTTGTAGTAACTATTCAGGTTTTTTGGTCAGGCAGATAATAATGGCAACAGAGCGCAAATCGATACACGGACAGTGGTCCAGTCGCATGATGTTTATTATGGCTGCGACAGGCTCGGCGGTTGGCCTTGGCAACATTTGGAAATTCCCCTATATCGCCGGTGAAAATGGCGGCGGTACCTTTGTGCTGATTTATCTGGCGTGCATTGCGCTGATCGGTGTGCCGATCATGATGGCTGAAATCATGCTGGGTCGGCGCGGTAAACAAAGTCCGATCAATACCATGAAAACCCTGGCCAAAGAAGAAGGCCGCAACCAGAACTGGGTTGCGCTGGGCTGGATGGGCGTGGTTGCGGGTTTTCTGATTCTTTCCTATTACAGCGTGATTGCCGGTTGGGCAATGGCTTATGTGTTTCGAACTGCCAGTGGTGTTTTTACCGGCGCGACTGCCGATGGCGTTAACAGCATTTTCAGTGACCTGGTATCAAGTCCCGAAAGTTTACTGGCATGGCATACCATTTTTATGGTGATGACCATGGTCGTGGTATCGCGCGGTGTTAAGCACGGGCTGGAACAGGCGGTGCGATATTTAATGCCCTGTTTGCTGGTGTTATTACTGCTGGTGGTCGCTTATGCGATGACAACGGGTTACTTTATGCAAGGGGTTAATTTCCTGTTTACCCCCGGTGACATTACCGGTGAAGGTGTTCTGATTGCAATGGGGCACGCATTTTTTACACTCAGCCTCGGCATGGGCGCAATTATGGTGTACGGCTCTTACCTGCCGAAAGACACATCGATTGCACAAGCTTCTGTGTTCATCGCGTTAGCCGACACTGCGGTAGCGTTACTGGCAGGACTGGCTATTTTCCCCATCGTTTTTGCCAACGGACTCGAACCGGGGCAGGGGCCGGGGCTTATTTTCAAAACCCTGCCGATTGCTTTTGGTCACATGGAAGCCGGCACGCTGGTCGGCACCGCATTTTTTGTACTACTGGTGTTCGCCGCGTGGACTTCGGCGATTTCACTGATAGAGCCTGCGGTTGCCTGGCTGGTAGAAAATAAAGGCATGAAACGTGTTCATGCTTCAGTGTGGATAGGTGGTGCGACCTGGCTAATGGGTTTAGGCACGGTGTTTTCATTCAACCTGTGGGCGGATCATACCTGGAGCATTCCCTTTTTGTTCAAGGATTACGATTTCTTCGAAACGCTGGATTACCTGACCGCGAATATCATGTTGCCTCTGGGCGGTTTATTCATTGCTATCTTTGCCGCATGGTTAATGCGCGAAAGCTCGTCGCGTGATGAACTGGCGACTTACAACATTGTTTATAAAGTCTGGCGTTTTTTGGTGAAATTTGTTACACCGGTAGCTGTTATCATTGTGTTTCTTAAAGCCATTAACGCAATTTAACAGGCAGGCAGTATTTTGACGACAATTCAACGTAATGCGCTGGTGCATTACTCACCACAGGAAATGTTTAAGCTGGTTAATAACGTGGGTGACTACGCCGCGTTCCTGCCCTGGTGTCGCTCGTCTGTGGTACTTTCTGAAACAGAAACCGAGATGGAAGCCAGCGTGGAGATTGCCAAGGGGGTGTTAAATCAAACATTCACCACGCGCAACAAGCTAAAGCCGGGCCAGAGAATTGAGATTGAACTGGTTAACGGGCCCTTTAAAAAATTATCCGGTTTTTGGCAATTCGATACCCTGAAAACAGAAAATGCCTGCAAAGTGAACCTGGTGCTCGAATTTGAATTCGATAATGCCATGATATCGATCGCAGCAAGACCAATATTTACGCAAATTGCCAATTCCCTGGTAGATGCTTTTTGCAAACGTGCAGTTGAGGTTTACGGTGAGCGTGGTTGAAACCATCAATGTTGAAGTGGCTTATGCTGAGCCTGAGCGCCAGTTAATCATTCCGGTTAATGTGGACTTAGGCACAACCATCGGCGGGGCGATTGTTCAGTCCGGTATGATGATGGAATTTCCCGAGCTGGATATCGAGAACAGTAAAGTCGGTATCTTTGGAAAAGCCAGCAGCATGGAAACGCCACTCAAAGAGGGTGATCGCGTAGAAATTTACCGAGCACTGATTGCTGACCCGAAAGAAGTGCGCCGACAACGTGCAGCACAGGGAAAAGTGACAAAAAAAGGTGGCTCTACTTCAACGATTTGACTGTCGCTCATGTTGGCCTGGCCGCTTTTAACGCAGAGGACTCTGCGTTAAAAGCGAGAACTAGATGGTGGAGAAATTGCAGGCCTGCATAAGGATACGTTGCAGGCAGCTTTCAGGGAGTGCCGGGAACAGCAAAGCCTTATCCCGGCCTATCTTGGCTTAATGGGAATGACCGCCGCCGCCTGCAGATGCCGCGCCTCCGTGGCCCTCATCGTCATCCAGTTTTCCATCGGTGGTCTTTGGCTCTTTGTAGTCCGTATCGTCAATTTTTACCAGTACCTCACCTTCAAAGAACAGCGTTAGCCGCGATTCTATTTGCGCTTCATTGGTTCGGCCACGTGGAAGATAACGGTAGACGTAATCCCAGCGGTTTGCGTGGAAAGGGTCCGTCAGCATCGGGCTGCCAAGAATGGGGGTAATTTCAGACTGGGTCATGCCCAGCTGAATTTGTTCCAGCGCATCGCGTTTGATGACATTACCCAGCGTGTAGTCCGGCCTGTGTGGATCAGGTAGCCAGGTTTCGCAGGCGGCAACCACGAAAAGGAAAAATAGAAGCAGGATTAAGCGGAAAATATTGTTTCTATGACTCATATCAATAACTTGCACGATTGCTTATCGTATTATGTTAGGGTGTTCCACTCGAAGTAGCTCGACTCGTGTTCTGGTATATTTCGAGGCTAGAATACTAACGTATTTGACCATCATAATCAGTAGAATTTACCGCTATGGAATCCAGTGATCTAAAAAATGCAGGGCTAAAAGTTACCTTGCCCAGAATGAAAATCCTTGAGTTTCTCGAGGCTTCCAACGTTCGTCATCAAAGTGCAGAAGAGATATATCGAGCGTTATTGGGCATGGGCGAAGAAATTGGTCTGGCCACTGTCTACCGTGTGTTGACGCAGTTCGAATCAGCAGGTCTGGTATCACGTCATCACTTTGAAGGCGGTCAGGCGGTATTTGAACTCAATCAGTCAGGTCATCATGATCATATTGTGTGTGTTGCCTGCGGCAAGGTCGAAGAATTTTTTGATGAAACCATCGAGTCACAGCAAATCAAAATCGCAGAAGACAAGGGATACCAGGTCACGGATCATAGTCTCACGCTCTATGGTAAGTGCTCGGATTGCCAAAAATCCGGCTAAGCCAGTCAGTCATGTTGATGTGGCATAATTCCTGTTATGCAGAGCACACGACAATACAATCAGGTTACGCAAAAATATTCGGTTGATGAATATCTGCAGCTTCTAACAGGCTCGGTTGTCGATGAAGACAGCCTTTTACGAAAAGCCTGTGAAAAAGTATGGCATATCCCTGCGGATGATTTCCTGCCGAGCAGTCTTGATGTCGGATTACTACTAAGTGAGCTGGGCTCGGACGAATCCACGTTGATTGTTTCCCTGCTCAGTGTCAGCCACTTGATCCATTCTCCGGAAGCTGCCGACTTTGAATCTATTTTCGGCAAAAAGATAATGAGCATGGTGGTTAACGTGTGTCTACTGCACGGTTTTCAAAGCCACGAACTTAATGAATCACCTGACCAGGCCGAGCGACTTCGCCGCATGCTGCTGTCCATGGTCGAAGACGTGCGTGTGGTTCTTATTAAACTGGCATTTCGCGTGCAACGTTTAAGACAGTTAGGCAATGCACCGGATGAACAGCGCATCGCGGTTGCAAAAGAATCGCTGGATATTTTTGCTCCCATCGCGAACCGTCTTGGTATTGGCCAGCTCAAGTGGGAACTGGAAGACCTGTCATTCAGATATCTTGAGCCGGATACATACAAACGTATTGCAAATTATCTCGACGAAAAAAGGGGAGAGCGCGAAACTTACATTGAACAGGTAGTGGCAGAACTAAAACAGGCGATGACTGACTCGGGTGTTAAAGCCGAAATTTATGGTCGCCCCAAGCATATCTATAGTATCTGGAAAAAAATGACGGCAAAGCAGCGTGACTTTCACGAACTGTTTGATGTGCGTGCGGTAAGAATCGTGGTTAGTAGCATTGCAGATTGTTACGTGGTGCTCGGGCTGGTGCATGGTTTGTGGCGCCACATAGAAAAAGAATTTGATGACTACATTGCCAACCCAAAGGAAAATGGTTACCAGTCCTTGCATACTGCGGTGCGTGGCCCGGAAAGCAAACCGGTTGAAATTCAGATCAGAACACAATCGATGGATGAATTTGCTGAACATGGTGTGGCGGCTCACTGGCGTTACAAGGAAGGTAAAAATGCAGATGCCAGTTTACAAACCAGCATTGATTCGTTACGACAATTACTGGATCCGGAACAGGCAAAAGATGACGAACTGCTTGATGATTTTCATGCCGAGATGTTTCACGACCGGGTGTTTGTGTTGACGCCGGAAGGCCGCGTTATAGATTTAACGCAGGGAGCAACGCCGATTGATTTTGCCTATGCTGTTCATACAGAAGTAGGGCACCGTTGTCGTGGAGCAAAAGTTAACGGACGCATCGTACAACTCACTTATCAGTTAAAAAATGGTGAGCAGATAGAAATACTCACCACCAAAGAAGCCAAACCGGTTAGAGACTGGTTAATTCCTCATCTGGGCTTCACAAAATCATCACGCGCACGCAACCGCATCCGTAGCTGGTTCAGAAAACAGGACAGAAAACAAAACAGGATCGATGGCAAAGCCATGTACGAGCATGAAATTAAGCGTCAGGCAATGCGTCCAGATCTTGATTTACTGGTAAAAAACTATAAACAAAAATCAGCGGATGATTTTTATGTTTCACTCGGGCGTGGTGATATTTCTATCGCACAACTTACGGCGGCCCTGCACGAGCTAAATCCGGCAGAAAAAGGTCATGAAATTCCAGTTACACCAAAGCCTCGCACTGTCAGAAGAAAAAAAACCGCCAGCGTTATCAATGTGCTTGGCGTAGGTAACCTGCTTACCTCAATGGCTAATTGCTGCAGACCCTTACCCGGCGATGAAATTATCGGTTTTATCACACAAGGCAAAGGTGTAAGTATTCACCGCAAGGATTGCAGCAACATCATTAACCTTGATGAAAAAGACCGTGATCGACTTATCGAAGTCGAATGGGGCAATGCGGATATTGAAGCCTATGCAGTGAGCCTGGTGATACTGGCGAATGACAGGCATGGATTGTTAAGTGACGTAACAACCACACTTGCCGACGAAAAGGTCAATGTGATAGCAGTGAACACGTTATCAGATAAAAGCAAACAAACAGCGCGTATGGTGGTAACAGTCGAGATCCATGACTTGCACCAACTCACACGCATCATGGACAAAGTCAGTCAGTTACCGAATGTGTATGAAGTAATACGTGGTGCAAACGCGCCTGGGTGAATTAGTTGGCCTCAACTTAACTGTTATCGCAGCCTTGTAGGGTGGGCATTGCCCACCGTTTTACCCCATTAACGCCACACTGTGAGCTGGCGGGCAATGCCCGCCCTACAAAACTAATTAACTCGTCATTGCGAGCGCAGCGTGGCAATCTTGTCTAACAACGCGTAATTTATGAGATTGCCACGTCGCAATAAGAAGTAGGCCTGCATAAGGTA
>QIHT01000148.1 GCA_003229115.1 Gammaproteobacteria bacterium
TTTCTGGGTGTTGATCAGGGAACGTATTCCAGTCGTGCCCTGTTGTTCAATGAGCAGGGTGTGCAGGTTGCCAGTGCACAGGAATCTGTCGAACTGAATCGTTTTGAAGATGGCCGGGTCGAGCAGGATGCAAACCAGTTAGTCACTTCTGTTAAAAACGTAATAAAAAAAGTATTGGGCTCTCCCGATAATACCTACAATGTTGCCGCATGCGGAATCGCAACACAGCGTTCCACCGTTTTAAACTGGACTTCTGACGGCACCATGAATGGAGCAGCTTTGAGCTGGCAGGATGTTCGAGGTAGTGACCTGATAAAAACATTGAACCGGGATAAGTACGAAATACAAAAAATATCCGGTTTACCCTTATCTGCGCATTATGGCGCCAGCAAAATGCGCTGGTTGCTGGATAACCTGCCATTAACACTTTCTTCATTAAAGGATAATCGCCTGTCACCGCTGGTTAGTTTTCTGCTTTACCATCTTATTGAAAGCAAGCCCTACCTGGTAGATCACAGTAATGCGCAACGTACACAATTGATGGACATCAATACCCTGGCCTGGTCCAGTCACTTAACCAAATGGTTTGACGTGCCTGAAAGCCTGTTGCCTGCATGCATGCCACTGTGCGCTAATTATGGTGTGCTTGCTGAATCAGAGATTCCCGTTACAGCAGTTTGTGGTGATCAGAATGCCGCTGTGTTCGGTGTTGGCTCAATCTATAAAAATACCGCACTGGTTAATATTGGCAGCGGTGCATTCATCTTGCGTAAACTTTCCAGTAATAGTGAGAGTGTGAATCAACTTACAGGTATTTCATACTCTGATAATGAAACAGTTCAATACCTTCGTGAAGCAACCATTAATGGTGCAGCTAGCGCATTAAACTGGGTCATAGAAAAATATAACATCCATCAGGTCAACGAACGAATGGATGACTGGCTAAGCTCTATTAATGATCCACCGCTGTTCATCAATACAGTAGGCGGTCTGGGTTCACCCTGGTGGCGACAGAATATTGAGCCGGAATTTATTGACGCAGACATAAATAATGAGGGCGCACTCGTGGTCGCAGTCATAGAAAGTATCATTTTTATGATACGCGCAAATCTTGATCTTATGATACAGGAACAACCGGTAAATAATTTACGCGTGAGTGGTGGCTTGTCAGTATCGGATGGTTTGTGTCAGAAGCTGGCTAACTTGTGTCACTTGCCGGTAGACCGTGTTAATAATCCTGAGTCAACCGCGCGTGGTGTCGCCTGGTTGGCTGCGGGTTGTCCCGATGAATGGAATGAAACCGTAGCAAAAGAAATGTTTATACCGGTTACTGATGAAGCGCTCAATGAAAGATATGCAAAGTTCATGGAAATTCTTAATCAAAAACTGGCAGTTCAAGCATGATCCCCAAACTTGTTGCACATCGCGGTTACATGGAAAAATACCCCGAGAACAGTCTGCTGGCAATGGAGATGTCATTGAAAGCAGGAGCGTGTTTACTTGAGTTTGATGTGCAGATGAGTGCCGATTACGAACTTATTGTATTGCATGACAGTGACCTGCAGCGCACCGCGGGCAAGGCTAATAGTATATTTGATTTAAAACTTTCTGAGCTATCGTCGGTGAGCGTTCACGAAGCCGAAAGACTGGGTGACCAGTTTTTAAAAACACCGCTACCCACGCTCAGGCAAATGATGGAGTTGATTGCTGCTTACCCGAAAGCCACCGCTTTTGTCGAAATTAAAGACGAGAGTCTCACGCAATGGGGACTTGATCATGTGATGGAGGCATTGCAAAAATCACTAATGCCTTATGCATCACAAAGCGTCATCATTGCGTATAACCTGAAAGCTTTGCAGGTCGTCAAACAGCGCGGGCTTTATTCGACGGGCTGGGTTCTGGATACTTTCGATGAAGAAAATCATCAAAAAGCCAGAGAACTTAATCCGGATTACCTGATTTGTAATCACAAAAAAATTACCGGGGATAATGAACCATGGCGAGGAGACTGGTCGTGGATGTTGTATGACATTACCGATCCGGAGCAGGCTTTGCAGTGGGCGCAGCGTGGAGTGGCATTGATAGAAACACGAGATATTGGAAGTATGTTGCAACACTCGGAACTTCGAAAGGAAGCGTGCAATCATGGATTATGATGTGATTGTTGTTGGTGCGGGCATACACGGTGCAGGTGCTGCACAAGCCGCAGCTGCAGCCGGTTACTCTGTGCTGGTGCTCGAGCAATACGATGAACCTGCGCAGGGCACTTCCAGCAAATCTTCCAAGTTGATTCATGGTGGTTTGCGTTATCTCGAAACTGGCGAGTTTCATTTGGTCAATGAATGTCTGAAAGAACGTGCCAACCTGTTACGCAATGCACCGCACCTGGTAAAGCTGGTGCCATTTCATATCCCTGTTTATAAAGAGACGACTCGACGGCCATGGAAAATCATGGTGGGTCTTTCCATCTATTCATTGTTCAGCCGTAAATGGTTTAAACGTGTGCCGCATGCTCAATGGGGTCAGTTAGATGGGCTCAATACAACAGATCTTGATGCCGTTTTTAGTTATTACGATGCACAAACCGATGATGCTCGTTTGACGCGATCAGTTTTGGCTTCTGCGAAAGCATTGGGTGCACAGGTTCGCCTGGGCGCTGCTTTAGAAAGTGCCTGCCTTGTTGAAGAGGGTTGTAAGGTTGTTTTTCAACAGTCGGGTGTAGACCTGGCAGGCAGTAAAGAAGTTTCAGCACGAATTTTGATTAACGCAGCTGGCCCATGGGTTAATGATGTACTTGAACATATCGAAGCTAAGCCAGAACAAATGCCAATTGAACTGGTGCAGGGTACGCACATCGTTGTGCCGGGTAAAGTTAGTCATCCTTATTATCTAGAGTCACCTCATGACAGGCGAGCGGTTTTTGTCACGCCCTGGAAAAATCAGGTGCTTGTTGGCACCACAGAAAATGATTACCAGGGAGATCCAGCGAATGTGTCTCCATTAGATTCGGAAATTAATTATTTACTTGAAATCTATAATCATTATTTCAAACGATATTTAAAACCTGCTGATGTTATAGATGCTTTTGCCGGTTTGCGTGTGTTGCCGGGAGGAAGCGGCGAAATTTTTAGAAAGTCGCGTGATACATATTTTGGCAAGGACAGGGCTAAATGCCCGCGAGTGATAACGATTTATGGCGGTAAACTCACATCCTATCGTGCGACTTCAGAGAAGTTGATTGGAAAGTTGAAAAAATTTTTACCAAAGAGGAAAAGGCTGGCGGATACCCGGTTGTTAGAATTACCGATTGTCGAATAAGTAATAAGGGTTTTGCATCGAATGGCCCTTGCTTAAGGGATTATGTGCTCAGCCCGTCATTCCGGGTAAAAACATACCGGGATCAATGCTGCTTATTAAAGCAAGAAACACGTCATTGCGAGCGGTAGCGCGGCAATCTCTTTCAAACAACCGCGCTATCGACATGAGATTGCTTCGTACCTCGCAATGACAAGATTGATATTTTTTCGCTTAAGTAAACGGCATTGCATATCAGGACGAAAAAAAGGTTTAATCTTTTTCTTAAGCTAAGTGTCATTAGATTCTGTATCCTTAAAATTATGAAAAAAAATAAACATAAATCTGGTAATACTTCTCGACTCGAACTTCATCCAGATGAACTGTCAGAAAAGCTTGATAAGGCCTTGAAATACCATCAGGCTGGAAAATTGCAGAAAGCCAAAGCACTTTATCAAAAAGTACTGAAGAGTCACCCTGATTACAACGATGCTTTACACATGCTGGGTCTGGTTTTTCATCAGTCTGGCGATAATAATGCGGCATTACGCCTTTACAACAAAGCCATTGCAAATAATCAAAACAGCCCTGAGTTGCTCACCAATTTTGGCAATGCATTAGAAGCAACAGGGAAAATAGAAGATGCGATAGCCGCTTTCAAAAAAGCCATTGCCATCAAGCCAAATTTCTCACTGGCACATAATAATCTCGGCAACAGTTTAATTATTCGTGGTAAAAATGATGAGGCCATTGCATCTTTTAAGAAGGCCGTTGCACTAGAGCCGAATTATGCCGATGCGTACTTTAATCTGGGAAATCTGCTGCACGCAACCCATAAATTAGACGAAGCGGCATTATGCTTCCGGCAGGCGATTGCCATTGAACCTCGCTTTGCCGACGCAATAAGCAATCTCGGCAAGCTGTTGATGGATAAGGGTGACAACAAAGAAGCGGTATCTTTATTCGAACGTGCCATCGAACTCAATAAAAATAATGCAATGGCGCAGCATCTGCTGGCGGCGTTGCAAGGTAGAACAACAAACACGGCACCAGAGAGTTATGTGATTGGCTTGTTTGATGGTGCCGCAGGATTTTTTGACCAACATCTGGTCGAAGAGCTTGATTACAAAGTACCTCAATACCTGCAGTCAGCAGTGAGTTACGTTCAGGGTGAGAAAAGTAAGCCGCTGGATATTCTGGATATTGGTTGTGGTACGGGTTTGTGCGGCCCATTGTTTAAGCCATGGGCAACCAAACTGGTAGGTGTGGATATTGCACCCAAAATGTTAAAGCAAGCAGCAGAGCGTAATGTTTATGACCAGCTAATTACGGGCGATATTCTGCCAGTATTACGCAAAACGAAATCTGCTTACGATATCATTCTCGCTGCAGATGTCTTTATTTACATAGGGGATTTAAAGCAAATATTTGAGGCTGGAAAAAAAGCTTTGAAAGCTGATGGCTTGTTTGCATTTTCGGTTGAGTCTGGAAATGATGATGACCAGTTCTCCTTGCTGACCACGGGCCGGTATGCCCATCCTCTTAATTACATCAGGAAACTGGCGGCAGCAACAGGTTTTCGAGAAGTAAAAACAGATGCCAGAGTGTTGCGAACTGACAGAAATGCACCGGTAAACGGGTTTATTGTAGTACTCCAGAATTCGGCGTAATGCCAGTTGATCGTGCTATTTTTGTTTAATCAATCAGCCTCCTGAATCAGGACATCCGGGTGTACACAATAAACCCCAGCCCTGACACGAAAAATATAACGCGTATGAGAAATACTGTGCTGGCCTTGTTCGATGACAGCAGCTGGCAAAAATGAAGCTATGTAATGGGCGTTGATATCACTGAAGTAGGCTTTAAATTCGGCCACAGTGACAATCGTACCAAACTCGGTAACCTTACCCAGTTGACCCGAGCTAACCGCCTTCAGGAAACGGTACTTCAAACTCATTGATATTCGTTTGCTATGCAGCGATTGATAACACGGGTTCAGACCAGCTTAGCGCTACTTAGCGAGTCCAGTCGTGCCTTTGCCTCATCAAGCAAATAAACCATTTCCTGTCTTGGGATATCCTCATCCCAGTCAGCGCTGCCTTCTGTAATACACTGCAATATATACAGAATGGTCCTGGCTTCCAGCACCAGGGTTTCGCTCAATTTATCCATTAACGCATCCTCTCGTTTTTTATGAATATCTTTCTCTGAAGCTGTGAAAAAAACACCCTACAACTAGGTAAAACATAGTATACTAGGTATTGCTTAGTATTCAAGCGAGGAAAACTAAGTAAATCTTAGCTCTACGTAGGTAGCTGAAAGTAGAGTTGGGATATGACGGTAGCGGTACCCTTTGGAAAACGTTTAAAACAGGCAAGGCAAAAGGCAGAGGTTTCTCAGAAAAATCTGGGCATACTGGCGGGTATTGAAGAATCCAATGCCAGCGCAGTCATGAACCAGTATGAACGCAATACCCATATACCAAAATTTGCCACCGTTCGAAATATTGCCAGAGAGTTAAACGTACCCACGGCTTATTTCTACGCTGATGAAGATGAACTGGCTGAACTATTACTGCTTTACGGCTCATTAAACAGCGCAGATCAAAAAATGATACTGGAAAACATCAGAAGCCTTAAACAAAGTGGGCAGAGACATAATGGGGAATATGAACAAATTTCTCCCAAACCGCCACCAACCATTCATGACAAGTGAATTCCTGGTTCGATAATACTGGGGCTGTTTATCGACAGTGTGAACCCTTTTTGGATTTCACGTTCTATCGTGCGTCATCAGATAAATTGATAAGACATTGAGCAAAGTTTTATCAAAGAGGAGGAGGCTGGCAGATACCCGACAGTAGAAGCTGCCAGTTGCTGATTAAGCGATAAGATTTGTAGGGGGGTGCAATAACCAACGGGCATTGCACCGTGTGTAAATCTCGTGATATTCCAGAATTTTGCGCAATACTTGTTGGTTATTACGCCCTACGTGCTGTTTATTTAAGCGGAGATTAAGACAGTTCCAATAAGTATTAAAAGTGCAATGTAAAAAAATAGTTTCCCTATATTGGCAGTATTTTTATGAGCGCTTTTTTTGTGTAGCAGCATTTCTTCTGTTTCTGAATCTGTAAGATTGCTGCAATGTACACACTCCGTCGCTTTAGCAGGGTAGCGCAAGCCGCATCTTTTACATTTATTTGAGAAACTGATGGGTGGTGGTACAAGCATAAAATATTAAAGAGGTCTATTAAAGGGCGTATTCATATTTGCAAATTTCTTTGTAAGCAAGTGAGAGAAAGCTGATAGTAAATACGGTAGCGATAATGTTAATACTACTTGTAATCCAAAAAGCGTCTGTGAATAGATTAATTAAGTATGCTGGTATGGCAAAGAATAACGGAACCATTATAAGCACATATAGCATCAATAATTTGTGATTTTTAGACAATACCCATGATGTCCTAAAAGTTAAACCTTTGTCTATTGCTGTAGCGGGAAATATTAGAGAAAAACGGACGATTATATACATGGAGGCAATGACGCCAATTAGTGCGCCCCCTAGTGGAATTACTAATGCGATTAAAAATAACGGCATACAAAAGATGATTAGT
>QIHT01000095.1 GCA_003229115.1 Gammaproteobacteria bacterium
TGAATAAACGTAAATGGTCCTGCGACCCCATCTGGAATTAAACCTTTGCTTTGCTGAAATTTTTTAACGCTCGATATAAGCTCATCAGAATAGGTGTTGTGAATGGTTGGTATATCACTCTGACCGTACAGGCGAGTTAGCTGTTGATCCAGCCATTGCACTACGGGCCCGCTACTGCCGGGTTGAACAGCTGCCCGGTAAAACGGTGGTTTTTGCCAGAGCAAGGTATATTCACCGTACCAGTGTGTTTCCAGTGAGGCAATATCGACTTCAAAGTTGTCCCAACCGGTGTCGAGTCTGCCTTGCCCTGATCCAGTTGCGCAAGAATTGCGTAGCCGAATTTTCCATCATTGTTGTAGAGTTTGAGGATGGCGGGTCGGTTGAGTTTTCGTAAGCTGTTCAGGTTGCCGCGATTATGCAGGCAACTTAAGCCTTCTTTTTGTGCGTGTCTGCAGGCACTGGGTGTATTGACCGGGTATTCGCGTTTCCATGCTTTAAACAGTGCCATGTAGGCTTCTTTTTTATTATTGTCTTCAAGGTGCAGAATGAATTCCTGTATTGTGCCGGCAGCAGGCTCAGGCGTTTCAGTTATAGATGCTTCAGTGATTGCTGGTGTTTTGATTTCTTTCGGCTCTGTTTCTACGGCAATGGTTTTCGTGAATGCAGTCTCCTCCGGGGCGAGTGTTTGTTTTTGTCCTAACCCGGGTTCTGGTTCTGATACGGGCGTTTCAATGGCAAGTGCCTTTTCGATGGCATCCGATGTTATTATTTTAGCCATAGCCACTTCTTCGTGTTGAAAAATCAGCACGACGAGTACGGCTACTAGTGCAAAAACGGCAGAGAAAGCTGAGATTTTCCACCAGTTACCCAGGTGAAACTTGTTATTGCTGGTTGCAAGTTCACCAAATACTTCTTTAGCTGCTGTTGATAAAGTTGGTTTGTCAACCAGGGTTTTGTTTTGTACATACGCCCCGAGCAGAGCGCGGTCACAAAGAATGTTGATTAAGCGAGGAATACCCCTGCTTAAACGGTAAATCTGTTTGATGGTTTGATCGGGAAACAATCGGGCATTTTGTCCGGCGATTGCCAGACGATGGTTAATATACGCTTTGACATCTGTACGTGATAACGCATTGAGATGAAAACGTGCAGTAATGCGTTGTGATAATTGCCTCATTTCTTTTCGGGAAAGAATATCGAGTAGCTCGGGCTGTCCAAGAATAATAATTTGTAGCAATTTCCTCTGGTTGGTTTCCAGGTTAGTGAGTAACCGCAGTTGCTCAAGTACCGTGCTATCCAGATTCTGGGCTTCATCGATAATCAGTACGGTTTTTTCGTTACGCGCATTGGCATCAATGAGAAAATGGTTAATGCTGTCGATGTAGGTTTTAACCGTGTTATTGGTTATGGGGTAGTTTGTCTTGAGCTCATCGCAGATAGTTTCCAGCAGCTCCATGGCGGTGACTTTGGGGTTAAGTACCAGTGCAATATTGGCCTGTTCGGGGATTTGTTCCAGCAGGCAACGACAAACAGTGGTTTTACCGGTGCCAACTTCGCCGGTGAGCAGAATACAGCCGCCCTCGCTGTTAAGGCCGTAAACAAGGTGAGCGAGCGCCTCCCGGTGCTGCCTTGTCATATACAGGTAGCGAGGGTCGGGGGCTATGGAAAAGGGTGCTTCCTTAAAGCCGAAATACTCGTTATACATGGCTCATAGTGTTTGATAGTCGTATGATTGGCAACAACTATAACCGTTTAGGCCTGTAAATGCAGTATGAGCGCATCTGGAAAATATGAGGAATAAATACTACCCGCATTTACTGGAACCATTGGAGTTGGGTTTCACTACCCTGAAAAACCGGGTATTAATGGGTTCGATGCATACCGGTCTGGAAGACATGCGCGGTGGTTACAAAAAGCTGGCGGCTTTTTACCGGGAACGGGCTCGTGGCGGAGTGGGTTTAATCGTCACCGGTGGGGTTGCGCCGACATTCAGGGGGCGGCTGGCTGTTTCAACTTCACAACTGAGCTGGTTCTGGCAGTTATCACAACACCGGATTGTCACTCGTGCTGTGCATGATGCGGGCAGCAAAATCTGTTTGCAGATACTTCATGCCGGGCGTTATGCCATGCACCCGTTTGCGGTTGGCCCCTCGGCAATACGCGCGCCTATTTCACCCATCACGCCCACAGCACTTTCTGCGAGGAAAGTTGAGGGCACCATCAACGCGTTTGTGAAAACAGCAAAACTGGCGAAACGTGCCGGTTACGATGGTGTTGAAGTGATGGGGTCTGAGGGTTACCTGATTAACCAGTTTATTTGCGAACATACCAACCAGCGAAATGATAGCTGGGGCGGGTGTTTTGAAAACAGAATGCGGTTTGCCACAGAGATAGTCAAACGTACGCGTTCGGCTGTTGGTAAAGAGTGGATTATTATTTTTCGTCTTTCGATGCTGGATTTATTAAAAGACGGCAGTGACTGGAAAGAAGTTGTTATGCTGGCGCAGGCCATAGAAAGAGCCGGTGCGACTTTAATTAATACCGGCATTGGCTGGCACGAGGTCAGAATCCCTTTACCTGGGTTACTCACAAACTTAAAGAGTCGGTGGATATCCCGCTGATTACCTCGAATCGCATCAACACACCTGAACTTGCGGAAGAGATACTCGAGCAGGGCAAGGCGGATATGGTCTCCATGGCGAGACCCTTTTTGGCTGATGCCGAGTTTGTAAAAAAAGCGGAATCTGGAGAATCATCAAGCATCAATACCTGTATTGCCTGTAATCAGGGCTGCCTTGATCGTGTTTTCAAAAAACAACGAGCAACCTGTCTGGTGAACCCGAGAGCGTGTTACGAGACGGAACTTGAATATGTGAAAACTCAGGTACCGAAAAAAATTGTTGTTATAGGTCTTGGCCCGGCAGGCATGGCCTGCGCGAGTATCGCTGCGCAACGCGGTCATAACGTGGTTGTTTATGAAGCTGAAAAGTTGGGTGGTCAGCTTAACCTTGCAGTGCATATACCGGGTAAGAAAGAATTTTATGAGACACTACGTTATTTCAAAAACAGCTTTGAAAAAAATAACGTTATCGTCAATACAGGGTCACGAATAACTGCAGAAGAACTGCAACAAATGAATTGTGATGTTGTTGTAATAGCGACGGGCGTAAAACCAAGAATACCCGAGATAGAAGGCATCAGGCATTCAAAAGTCATCATCTACAAAGATGTGTTTGGTGCTCGCCCAAAGATAGGGAATAAAGTGGCCATCATCGGTGCAGGAGGAATAGGTTTTGATGTAGCAAGCTTGTTGCTGCATGATGAATATTCCAGTGAGCGGTGGATGCACGAGTGGGGCATAGATGCTGCTTATGCCGGACGTGGTGGCCTGCTTATAAATCCGGAAGCTTCTGTCCAGCAACGAAAAATCACACTGTTGCAACGCAAGCAGGGAAAGATGGGGAAATCTCTGGGCAAGACGACTGGCTGGATACATCGACTATCACTTAGAAAAGCGGGTGTGGAAATGTTGACGGGCGTTGACTATCGGCGCATTGATGATGCGGGTCTGCACATAGTAAAAGACGGTGAAGAAAGTGTGCTCGATGTTGATACGGTGGTCATTTGCGCGGGTCAGTTACCGGAAAACAGCCTGCAACAAGCCATGCTGGATAGTGACAAACAAGTATATGTGATTGGTGGTGCCGATGAAGCCAGGGAACTTGATGCAGAAAGAGCTATCAGACAAGGTGTGGAATTAGCTGCAAAAATATAATAGTGATAGGAAAAGACGAATCTTAGCCACAGAGGTCACAGAGAACACTGAGAAAAACAGATTTTGGTTGCGAGCCTTTTCTGTCATTGCGAGCGGTAGCGCGGCAATCTCCTGAGTTACGCGTATTGAAAGAGATTGCCGCGCTACCGCTCGCAATGACGAACTAAAAACCTCTGTGTGCTCTGTGACCTCTGTGGCTAAAAAGATTTTAATACCCTTCACTAAAAACCCCCGGTTTAACCACGACAAATATTATGAATACATTTAAATATATTTTAATAGCCTTATTATTTAGTCTGCCCCATCTTTCCTGGGCGGCGACAGAACACAATACCGTTGAAACTTACCTGAGCGCGTCCAAAGCAGCAGGCAAAACACCCAATAGCTTACTCAAGGAAAGCAGCCCGTATTTATTGCAGCATGCCTATAACCCGGTGCATTGGTATGCCTGGAGTGAGGAAGCTTTCGCCAGGGCACGAAAAGAAAACAAACCCATTTTCTTATCGATAGGTTACTCCACCTGTCACTGGTGTCATGTGATGTCACGTGAATCTTTTGAAAATGAGGAAATCGCCAGATATTTAAACAAGCATTACATCAGTATCAAAGTTGACAGGGAAGAAAGACCAGATATCGACACAGTGTATATGGCGGCGACACAGTTAATTAATGGTCACGGGGGTTGGCCGATGACGGTAGTGATGAACCACGATCTCGAGCCTTTTTTTGCGGGCACATATTACCCACCAGAGACCACGGTAGGTCGTCGCGGGTTTAAGGATCTGTTAATTGAAATAAACCGCTTATGGAATGAGGAAAGGGATCGCGTAGAGGAAGTCGCTTTTAGTATCGCAGGCCGTATTAAGGCTGAAGCGGATGAGTCGGCTTTCGGCGAGTCGCTTGATAAATCCATTGGTCACACCGCACTGCAACAAATTAGTAATTCCTATGACGAAGATTTTGGTGGTTTCAGCTCAGCACCCAAATTTCCACGACCGGGTATATTTGCGCTGCTATTAAAACAGGCTGAATCAAATAATAAAGATGGTGCTAATGCGCGTCTGATGTTGGGTAAAACTCTGACTGCAATGGCAGAGGGAGGTATCTTTGACCAGGTTGGTGGTGGTTTTCATCGTTATTCAGTTGATGCTCACTGGCAGGTTCCCCATTTTGAAAAAATGCTGTATTCACAGGCACTGTTAGCGACATCTTATTTGCAGTTTTACAGGATAGAAAAGAAGCCTTTGTATAAAAATATAGCAAAGCAAACACTGGATTTTGTGTTGCGAGAAATGACATCACCACAAGGTGGTTTTTACTCTGCACTGGATGCGGACAGTGAGCGACCTGATAAAAAAGACGAACATGCAGAAGGTGCTTTTTACCTGTGGAGTGAAAAGGAGTTAATAAAATTATTGTCAGATGAAGAGATGAAGTTTGCACGTAGTTATTACAATGTATATAAGGAAGGAAATATTTATTCTGATCCTCAGAATGAATTTCAAAATTTGAATATCCTTTACGTGAGTGAAGAATTTTCGGGAACAGTACTAACAAAAAAACACAATCAGCTGCTATCGTCAGTAAAAAATAAATTACTGGGGCAGCGGAATTATCGACCGCGCCCGCATCTGGATGACAAAATCATTACTGCATGGAATGGCATGATGATTTCAGCTTTAGCTGATGCTTATAAAATTTTACATGATAAGAAATATTTGAATGCCGCTACAAAAGCTGCGGAGTTCCTGCGTGATAAACTGATGAATAAGAAAACATCACAATTATATCGTCGTATCAGGGTTGGGCAGGCGGGTGTAGAAGCTAATTTAAGTGACTATGTCTGGTATGTAAACAGCCTGCTTAAATTATACGAAGTAACCAGCGACAAGCGCTGGTTGAAAATGTCGATTAATTTAAGCGAGAAACAAAACGAACTGTTTCTTGATGAGAGCAACGGTGGATATTTTGATGCCTCGGACCACGATTCAAACCTGTTATTTCGTTCCAAATCGATTTACGATGGTGCTTTGCCTGCAGCAAATGCTATTGCATTATCTAACCTGACCGAATTATTCAAACTAACTAAAGACAAACAATGGAAGACTCAGGCAGAGCATTTGCTGAGTATTTTTGCGGCGGTCATCAACAACAACCCTTCAGCGACGGCAATGGGTCTGAGTGTCGTTCTTATTAACTAATTGATTTATTTAGTTATTTTATTTTCTGCCGTGTTTCCTGCGGTTTCTGCCGGTCTGCTTATTCATCACCCTGGTGCAAGGCAATAATTTCATTATTTAGCTTGATCTGGAGTCAGCTCCAGGGTGTAAGCTTGATACCAGTTAACAAAATCTGAATATTTTTTTGAACCTGGAGTCAGCTCTAGACTGTCTATGATCGTGATGACCGTCGATTGTTATGCAAAGCGAGGAGAACCATGACAAAAGTAGAAGTTTTTACCGCACCGGGCTGTGGCAAATGCGGCAAAGCCAAAGATGTGCTTGAAGACATCGTTAATAAGATGAGTAAAGATATTGAATGGCGTGAAGTTGATATCCTGAAGGAAATGGATTACGCAGTTGAACTGGGTGTGCTGGCTACACCGGCCATTGCTATAGATGGTGAGCTTGTTTTTACTGCATTACCTTCACAAAAACAGCTGCAACAAGCATTGCAGGATCGTATTGCGGAGACTGAGTGATGAATGAATTATTACTTTTTGCCGCAGCCACACTAGGTGCGCTTGCATTTTTTGAGCCCTGTACTATTGCTACGCACACTCTGTTTGCAGTACGAGCTCACCAAAAAAATACAGTATTGCGTTTAACCGATATGACGCTTATCTGGCTGGTTCGCAGCTTATTGTTTATGGTGCTATTTGTAGCTGCAGTATTGTTCATCGATGAGCCGAATATTAGTGAAACCATGGCAGCCATTGTGCTGGGAGTTATGGGTTCGGTATATTTAATCTCGCGTAAGGTTTACATTCCTGTTCCGCACCTGGAATTCTTTCGCCTGATACCTCTTTCTACAAAACTTCCTGATTCAATTCGACTGGGATTAACTGCACCTGCCTGCACTTTGCCGTTACTTGTTATTATGATTGTTCTGGTTGCTTCGGTTAATTCGTTAACACTGGCAATCATTGCGGCAATACTATTCGCGTCGTTATTTAGTTTGCCCGTACTGATCGCTGCTACTACCGGTATTAATGAATCAGGTAAAGATTTTTTAGGCAAGGCGGCGAATGCTACGCCGTACCTGACAGCAATGCTTTTATTTAGCGCAGCAATTTTTTTGATATTTCCTGAAGTGAGTCTGGATAAGCCATCACTTGAGGCTACGTTCCAAAACGCGAGTTTCGCCGGATTAGGCATCGCTTTTATAGCGGGGTTTATATTCAGTTTTAACCCGGTTTCATTCGCTTCAATACCCGTTGTACTTGCCTATGTCACACGCGCACATGAGAAGCAACAGGCGTTAAGCCTTGGCAGTGCTTTTATTTTGGGGCTTGTGCTGACACATGTTGTGCTCGGTGTGAGCGCAGCTTTGGGCGGCGACTGGGTCAAAAGTATCATGGGACGAGAGTGGGGCTTGTTTCTGGGGCCGCTGTTAATTATTTTAGGTTTGATGTGGTCGGGCTGGTTGAAACTGCGACTACCGTGGATTTCTATGCGTGGTAAAAAAGTCACCGGCCATTGGGGGGCATTTCTATTGGCTATTCCTTTTTCAGTTGCGATTTGCCCATTCTGTGCGCCCGCATTACTAGTTGCATTAACTGCCAGTGCTGCCATTGGTTCTGTTGCATTTGGTGCATCGCTGCTACTGGCATTTGCGTTGGGGCGCAGTATTCCAATACTACTGGGAGCCTGGAGTATGGGCTGGCTGGAGTCTTTGCAGGTGGTTGGTAAGCATCATCGTGGTTTTGAGATAACGGGTGGTGTTGTACTGATGCTGAGTGGTTTGTACCTGTTAAATGAATATCTGTTTATTATTAAATATTAGCGATAGCTATGTTTTTGTGAGGTGAGAGTTAATGTCAGCGAATCAAAAAAGTACCGGATTTTACAAGATTAGTGATATCTCTAAACAAACCGACCTAAGTGCAGACACGCTACGTTATTACGAAAAGATCGGTTTATTGAAAAAAGTTAACCGGGCACCTTCAGGTATTCGACTCTACACAGATATTGATCTATCACGCTTACGTTTTATATTGCGTGCCAAAGCCATGAATTTCACACTGGATGAAATATCTGACTTATTGCAGATGCGTGAAAACCCTGCACGTGCAAAGAAAAGTGTGCGTGAACTAACGCAAAACAAGCTCAATGAAGTTGAGTGTCACCTGAAAACACTCAGCACCTTGCGCAATGAGCTGACCTTGCTGGTTAACCTGTGCACGGGTTCCGGGGATAGTTGCCCTATCATTGATGATATAGACCAGAAATAATCGCTCTAAAACCCTGTATAAAAAAAGAAGAACTATTCGTCTTTCATGCTTGACATGGAGTTGACTCTAGAGACTAGACTTTCATTGTAGTAATATTTTTTCAGAATTGTCGCACTAAATATTTCAGGATTAGATGTTATGCTGATAGCTAAGATTATACCCCGTCTTATGGTTCTGCTTGTGTCTGTGGCATCAGTCCCTGCGTGGTCACATGATCCGGTTTTTGGCCTGGGTCCGCATGTTCTGTTCAAAGGTGGTGTTGAAATTTCGCCGCAATACAAAGCTGATAAAGCCGGGGAAAATGAGACAAATGAACTGAGTCTGGAATTAACCTATGGTTTAACCGGTGACTAATCGACATACCTTACGTCGATAAAAGTGACCCGGCATCTTCAGAAAGCGGTCAGGGTGATTTGGCTGCGTTTACCAAGTACCGATTCTGGAGAGGCGATGGCCCCGGTGTGCAGCAATCAACGACTGCATTGATCAAAGTTATAACGGATACCGGAGACGATAAAGTGAGTACCGGTACCACCGATAGCATACTGGGACTGGCTTACGGTTATGAAAGTCGGACCTGGTATCGATGGGCGGCGTTGCGCCATCGTTTTAATGATGAAAATGATGCAGGCCTGCGCCGAGGTAATAAAACCCTGTTTGATCTGGTAGGTGGTATTCGTATGAAACGAACCGGATATCTCGAGCCTGATACTGTGTGGTTACTCGAGCTCAATGGTGAGTTTGCTCAGCGCGTCGAATTGAATGGGGCGGCGCAGATGAATACTGGCGGAAATGAATGGTTTGTCTCCCCCGGTATTTTTTGGACACTTCGAAATTTTGCCGTCAAGGCAGGTGTACAAATTCCCATCACAAGTGATCTTAACGAGAGGCAGGAAAAAACTGATTACCGAGCGAAGGTCGTTCTGGAATGGCATTTGTAACATATGGTTAGGAGATAACACTATGAAAAATATTTTAAGTAAAAGCATAGTCGCTGGCTTGCTGTTATTTGTCATGGCGCAAGCGGCAAGAGCAGAGACGACAGTCTATTCAATTCGCGTTGATGGTCTGGCCTGTCCTTACTGTGCTTACGGTATTGAGAAAAAACTTAACGAGCTGGATGGTGTCAAATTTATTGATATGGATCTGGAGAAAGGTGTCGTCATGGTTGAAACCTATAACGTCAAGCTTGGCGATGCGCAACTCAGGCAATTATTTACAGATTCAGGCTTCACTTACAGAAGCAAAAAGGAAACTACAAAGTGATATGAACAACGAATTACGACGAAATGCAGGTGTTAGCTGGCTTACCCTGTTGACCAGTAGTGGCACCCTGGTGTGTTGTGCCTTACCTATCATTTTAGTCACGCTAGGTATGGGTGCGACGGTAGTCGCTTTAACCAGCACTTTCCCGTTTCTGATTTTTCTCAGTTTGCATAAAATCTGGGTATTCGCACTATCCGGCATTATGCTGGCTTTTTCGACCTGGCTTATTTACCGCCCCGGCCAGTACTGTCCTGCTGATCCGGAACAGGCGCGTATTTGCGAGATTTCAAAAATATGGAGTAAACGTATTGTCTGGTTTTCGCTGGTCATCTGGGGCATTGGGTTTTTTGCTGCATTTGTGGCGTTACCAGTGCGTATGGCGTTAGGCATTTAATAACACATGGGTGTAGTTCCCCGTGGTTTGCCACGTAATCTGTAGGTGCGAATTCATTCGCACGATGCGCGTAACATTGGCAGTATTGTGCGAATGAATTCGCACCTACAATTAATGCCCCGTCCGCTTACGACGGGTAGTTTATTGCAGTTTTGAGTAACATTTTTTTGTGAAGGAGAATTCCATGATTAAGCAGATAATTTTTGCAATAAGTTTTGCGTTGTTAAGTGTAAATAGCCAGGCAGAAGAGATGAGTTATGAAGCCGATGTCAAAGGCATGGTGTGTGCTTTTTGTGCATACAATGTTAGTAAAAATATTAGTTCGCTTCCAGGCGTTGATGTGGATTCGGTTAATGTTGACTTAAAAGGTGGGCATGTTGCCTTTAATTCCAGTCAGGCTGTGAGCGAAGACAAACTTGCCGCATTATTTACCAAATCAGGTTTTACCGTTAGCAACCTTAAAAAAACCAAATTGGTTACAGCGGGCAAGCAACTTGAAGACCCAATGTTGTTGCTTGCGATTGATGTTAATTCGGATAAAGCCGAACAATACGACAGTATTTTTGAGGCGGTTGGCAATATAGCTGCCAGTACACCCTCGCGCCTTGTTGTCACCGCACCGCCAGGTTATGAAGACAGGTTATTAAAACCCATACTAAAGGGGCGGCAGCAGGATATTAAAGTTCGTTATGTCTCGGGGAAATCTGCGAAGATACGTGTTCGGTTATTTGAGTATTAAATGATCAATAGTGTAAGTTAGACGTAAATAATGCCAAATAAAAAATTAACCATAAGTGTTGCCGCCGAACAGGCCGATGTGAATGTCGAGACCAGAGACCATTCGATACTATCAGCGTATTGGTTTAATTGAAGAACCGGGAAAACCGTTATCCGGGTATCGTGTATACACGCAGACAACTATCATGCGCATACGTTTTATCAAGCGTGCGCAGCAGCTGGGTTTCAGGTTGCAGGAAATATCAGAACTGATGGAATTGAGTGATGGTCAATGTGAGGATGTTCGTGCAAGGGCTGAACAGAAGCGCGCGCAAATTCATCAACAAATTAGTGATCTAAAAAACCTGCAGGCAACGTTAGATGTGCTTATTGAAACATGTCATAACGATGGTGATAGTGCGCATTGTCCGATTATAGAAAATCTGGCGGGGAGTAAATAAATATTAGATTGACTACGAATCATTTTCCGTGGGACAACATTCCTGATAACTGGCAATTCCGCCTCGACTTTCGTACCATCCCACGGTGTTGTTGACGACTTTTACTGCAATCAACATCACTGGCACTTCAATCAATACACCCACCACGGTGGCTAAAGCTGCACCGGATTCAAAACCAAACAGAGCTATCGCAGTAGCGACGGCCAGCTCAAAAAAATTGCTGGCACCTATGAGCGCGGATGGCCCGGCTATGCAATGGGGTGATTTCACGGCTCGATTGAGCAGGTAAGCCAGCCCCGAGTTGAGGAATACCTGGATTAATATAGGCACCGACAACAACACAATAATCAATGGTTGTGCGATGATTTGTTCGCCCTGAAAACCGAACAGTAGTACCAATGTTGCCAGTAACGCTAATAAAGACCAGGGATGTATAAAGTCCAGCGTGCGTTGTAACTTGTTTTCACCATCACTGGCTGACAATAACCAGCGGCGCCACAGATTGGCAATGAACAAAGGCACAACAATGTAAAGTAATACCGAAAGTAATAATGTATCCCACGGTATATGTATGGATGACATGCCTAACAGCAGCGCAACAATCGGTGCAAAAGCAAATACCATGATGATATCGTTTAGTGCTACCTGTGATAGCGTAAAGTGAGGTTCGCCACGTGAAAGATTGCTCCACACAAACACCATGGCTGTGCAGGGCGCGGCTGCCAGTAATATCAAACCGGCGATGTAACTGTCGATTTGCTCTTCCGGTAACCAGTCACGAAATAAATAGCCGATGAATAACCAGGCCAGTAATGCCATTGAAAACGGCTTAACTCCCCAATTAACAAACAAGGTAACAGAAATACCGCGCCAGAATTTATGGACATCTTTGAGTGCGGCTAGATCAATTTTTACCAGCATCGGAATAATCATCAACCACACCAGCACAGCGACGGGTATATTGATTTGCGCAACTTGAAGCTGGCCGAAGGTCTGAAACAGGGCAGGGAAGAAGTGGCCGAGAGCGATGCCGATGATGATGCACAGAAAAACCCATATACTTAAGTATCGCTCAAACGTGTCCATCTTTGCTGCCGCTGATTTTTTCGCAACGGTTTCGCATTGAACGCTCATGACTTTGTTGCCTTTAATTTTTGTAGCAGTTTATTAACTCGATTTTTTATGTCATCACGACTGGCGCGGAACGTGTCCATAATGGTTTCCTCATCTCCTTCTGCTTTAGCAGGATCTTCCAGCGGCCAGTGTTCTTTTATAGTGTCTGCTGGTAGT
>QIHT01000205.1 GCA_003229115.1 Gammaproteobacteria bacterium
ACATAATCCAGATCCAGATTGTATTCTTCATCGGCCTCGGTGAAATTAGCCGTTGGGGGAGTAATTCCATGTTTTATCGCCAGCGTGGTAGCAACCAGTTCTAATGCACTGGAAGCACCTAACGCATGCCCGTGCATTGATTTAGTTGATGACACGGTAAGTTTTTTAGCATGCTCACCAAAAACCTGCTTTATCGCTTCAGTTTCGATCCTGTCATTGACCAGGGTTGCTGTGCCATGTGCATTAATATAATCAATTTCATTCGGGTATATCCCTGCATGGTGCATTGCGCTTTCCATGGAGTTTGCTATTCCTACGATGTCAGGCCGTGTGACGTGCACCGCATCGGAAGCCATACCGCAACCTGCAACTTCAGCATAAATTCGAGCGCCTCGTTTTTTTGCGTGTTCTTCTGATTCCAGTATTAACATGCCGGCGCCCTCGCCCAGTACCATGCCGCTACGGTCTTTGCAAAATGGTCGGCAGGTATCATTTGAAACAACCCGCAAAGCATCCCATGATTTCATTAATCCGTAGGTAAAGGGCGCATCGGAAGCGCCTACAAGCGCAACATCTATCATTCCCGACTGAATCATGGTGCTGCCCTGAATAATGGCATGCGAACCCGATGCACAGGCACTGGCCAGCGCAAAAGCCGGGCCTTTAATTCCCAGGTGCAAACTCACCATGCTGGCAGCAGCACTTGGCATACCTTTAGGTATGGTTAACGGGTGCGCTCGTGGACGTTGTTGTTTGTAAAGCCGGTCGTAAGTGGCTTCGTCTGTATGTTTTCCGCCACAGCCACTACCAACGATGGCAGCTGCATTACTAATTATTCTTTCGCGGCGAACAAAACCGGCATCTTCTACAGCTTCCTGGGCTGCAATGACGGCCAGTTGAGAAAAACGATCCAATACCGAGAGTTCATCTGTCGAAAAATAATCGTTCGGGTCAAAATTTGGCACGATCGCTCCCATGGAAAGCCTTATACCTTCTACGGGAGGATCTAATGGTTTGATGGCAGATCGCCCTGCTTTCAGCGCATCCCAGAATGCAGACACATTCAACCCAAGACTGGAGACAGCGCCCAGACCAGTAATCATGACACGACTTCTCATTGCAAAATCACTCCACGTGATTTAATCAGGCACGATTGCCGTTTAACTTTTCCAGAATATCGCTTACTGTGACAATAGAAGTAATAGCCTCATTGGGGATTTCTACATCAAAAGCCTCTTCAATCTCAAAAATTAACGAAATCGTTTTCAATGAATCTATGCCCAGCGCCACAAGTTCTGTTTCTGGCCTGACATCTTCTACTTTGCAATGCACTACTTTCGCGATTAGTTCAGCGACTTTATCTAATACCATAATAGTTTTTATTCAAGATAATGTTCCATAAAACAACGGTCGAGCTCCCCGATGGATAGAGTTCAGGATTAAGTAATCCTGTCTATTCGATGGGTATCCGTTGCGCTTGTTCCCCCAACAAGCAATAAATCATCCTCAAGACCTCATAGTAATGATTCGCGCACCAATGTCTATACTTTTTTTTCATTAATTTCATATAGATTGAGTATATTATTAAGATAAAATATAAGTTGCCGTTTGTACTGAAAATTGCCAATATGCGGCACAGATCGTGTCAGTTTTTACAATAATAACAAGGCAAAAAATAATGGAAATTGAACATGAACTCCCTGTCGATAAGCAGGAAAAGAAGAATCCAGCAAAAAGACCGCTGATACAAACAGAATATACCCAGTTCACAACACGGTATGATTCTGAAACCAGCGCTATCTGGTGCTGGATGCATCCTGAACCACGTCCCTGTCTAAACACCACACTGATCGATGAGCTTGTGCAGTTACAGCAACAGCTCACTTACACCTACAAACATCAGCAATCTGACAGTATCTGGCCTTTCCGCCACCTCATACTGGCTTCAAAAACACCGGGCATCTACAACCTGGGTGGTGATTTGAATTTATTCAGCAAATGCATTATTAATAAAGATAAAGAAGCACTCAGAGATTACGCCTATAAATGCACCAATCTTGTGCTTCGTAATATTAATAACCTGGATCTGCCAATAACGATGGTCTCGCTGGTGCAGGGCCAGGCACTCGGTGGCGGTTTCGAAACCGCCCTTTCCTGTGATGTCATTATTGCCGAGCGCAACTCGCAATTAGGCTTTCCCGAAATCCTGTTTAACCTGTTCCCAGGCATGGGGGCATACAACCTGCTGGCTCGCAGAATTGGCGCTGCACTTGCGGAGCGTATCATTTTGAGCGGAAAAACCTATGCCGCAAGTGAACTCTACGACATGGGCGTGATTGACGTACTGGCCGAAGATGGCGAGGGCGTGCAAGCCGTCGAAAATTACCTGAAGAGTCATAATCAATCGCACAACACCATCCGGGCGATGAAGCAAATTCGCCAGATTGTGCACCCGATTACACTACAAAACCTGTACGACATTGTTGATATCTGGGTAGAAGCAGCGCTGGATTTCAGCAAAAAAGACCTGACAAAAATGGAGCGTGTGCTGCATCTGCAAAAAAACTTAAAAGACAATAACGTCATCAAATCTGAAAATGACGAACTGGTACCTCGACGTGGTGACTGGCGAAAAGTTGAATCGGCGAAATTTCCGTTAATGACGCATCTTGGAGAGAATATCGAAAAAAACAGGCGGAAAAGCGGCAGTCGAAGGCAGGATTGATGCTGAGGCAGAAAGATCAAAGACAATTTGTCCACAGATGAACGTGGATAAAAACAAACAACTTATTTGCCGCGAAGAACGCAAAGGGCGCGAAAAAAGCAAAAACAACAGCTATTTGTGTTTCAACCAAAGCTTTTGACCTTTTCGCGCCTTTTGCGCCATTCGCGGCAAAAAAAGATTTTGCTTTTGCCTTAGCTTTTATCCGCGTTTATCTGCGTTCATCTGTGGAAAAATTGTCTTTTGACCTTAGTTATATCGCTCTATTTTGAGTAATAAGTCAATTTTCATAAAAAATCGTATTTTTATTGATATATATCGCAATATTTTATTTGCGTTTTAAGTCAATTTGAGTATTATTAAGCCATTAGTTTGATATTTTTATCAATATTTGGAGTTTCTAATGGCATCACCCGAAGAAAATACCGATCTGGTCAGCCTTATTGTTGAAGCCGCGCGTGCGCAGGGCCTGAGCCAGGGCGAATTGGCCGAGCGGGTTGGCATACGGCAGGAAACCTTATCACGCGCTAAAAAGAACCCGGCGATCAGTCTGAAAACCTTTCAGGAGCTGGCTCGCGTGGCCGGTTTGCGGGTGCAGTTGATTCCCGATCACCCGGTGGCTGAGCAAGTCAGTGAAGGCACCCTGTTTCCTTCTTCCTCATGATTAGCAACACTTCCTTTATCGTGGAGCAATGTAGGTGCGAATTCATTCGCACAAAATGCCCAAACGAAGAACGTGCGAATAAATTCGCACCTACACAGGCATTGTTACGAACATGAGTACTGATCGTGAAGCGGTTATCTGGACACGGCTCGGTGGTGCGTCGCATCGCATGGGGCGGTTGTATGTCACCGATAAGGAATGCCGCTTTACCTACGATGATGATTTCCTCGAATTAAACCTGCCCGGTTTAGGCATCGTTTTTGCGCCTGAATTTTTTGGCAAAACCACGATTTCACGCGAGCGCAATGAACGTTTTGATTTATTGCCGCCGTTGCAGTCGTTAATTCCACCGCGGCACACGGAAAACTTTCAACGCAACCTGGCTTTGAAGTGTCTGGATACCAAAGGCATAACAAACCTCAATGGTTTTGATGCCGACTGGGAAATTTTAAAAATATCCGGCCATGGCGGCATCGGTCATCTCGATCTTTTTGAGAGCGATGATAAAGCACAACGCTGGTACGACGACGCACCACCGCATGAACTCAATACCATTTCCGATGAATTGGGTTTTTCCTTAAAAGAATTCATGACCTGGTACGAAGATGATTATGAAATTTTAATTCAGACCATCGGCCCGACACCTAGCGTGGGTGGTGCCATACCCAAACTGTTGCTATCCATTCCCTCCTCCGGCTGGGACGGGCGCATTGGTTTACCGACACGCGGTAAAACCCCGGGTGTGATTGATGTGGTTTTAAAATTTGAACAAAGCAACCGTTACCCCGGCATTATGGAACTGGAAGCACTGGCGATGGACATACATCGCGAAGCAGGTTTCGACGTGCCGCGTTGCTGGCCGTGTTGTTTTAAAGAGATGCCGGCATTAGCCGTGGAACGTTTCGACCGTGATGCAAATAACGCACCGGTGTTTACTGAAACGCTGTTTTCTATTCTGGCTTCGGGCACACCGGTAAGTGACCCTTATGATTATAAATACGATCTGCTGGCAAAATCGCTTGATACGTCTGCCGTGCAAGTGGTTTCACAGGTACAGGAAGCACGACTACATTTATTCAAACGCTTCATTATGTCGTTACTAACGGGCAACGGTGACTTACACCTGGAAAATCTTTCTATCATACAACTGGATAACGTTCGGCGTTTCACCCCGGTTTATGATCCCGCGCCAATGCGTGCCTATTCACAACACGACATGTTAAGCGTCATGCCGTTTGGTGATTATGGTGAAATACCAGAGGGTACAAGTGAGCCTGTAAGCTTTGCCAATGCCATTTCTAATTTTGCAAAAGCCTGTGGTGTGAATAAAACACAACAACAGGATGTGGTGAATGAATTGTTAACTTCAACGGAAAGTTACGTGTCTCGCGTTAATGCGCTGGAAACCGTTCCTGATGAAAACAAGGAGCGTCTGATTAACCGTGTTGAAAATGTCAGAGACAAGTTATCAGTTGGCAGCGCACCGTAGGCCGGGATAAGATTTTGTCGCTCTCGGCGATTTTCAGTTGTATGACCATGCCTGCAACGACCCTTATGCAGGCCTACTTCTTTTTTTGCCGCAAAAGGCGCAAAGAAAATCTTAAGAATAATATGTCATCATACCGGCACATTTTAATTGGTATCGATGCTTTGCTATAATAGTGATTTTCATTAGCCTTCGTCTGCAGGCAATAGTTTTTTGCCTTTTTCGCGCCTTTTGCGTCCTTTGCGGCAAAAGACTTTTTACCACCGTAGGCCGGGATAAGGTTTTGTCGTTCCCGGCGATTTCCAGTTGTATGACCATGCCTGCAACGACCCTTATGCAGGCCTACTTCTAAATCCATTAATAAGTTAGCTAACACATACAGCAATGACGGCTATTTGTGGTTTAATATTTCATTATGAATAAACAGTTTATCTTTATCCCTGGTTTACTTGTGATTGGCATACTTATTGGCATTGTCATCATGAATACTCGTGATAATGGCAACCCTGCTCAGATAAAAAGCACGGGCGAAGCGCCTGTTGTCGGTTCACAACCGTCCACTTCAGCTCCGTGGACGGTTATTAAAGAAACTGAATCACCCCGGGTTAATGAACTCGAGAACAGGATGTCTGAACTTGAATCAAGACTTTCTGAACTTGAACTAACCATGCATGATCAATCTGATGCAATCAATACACCACATGAGCAATCGAAAGTAAGAACTCATAACATGAATCGTCTGCTAACAACCAAGGCGCTGGTTAAAGCCGGTATTAGTGAAGACAGAGCGATGGACATCGTGCGCCGCAAAAATGATATTGAATTAAGAAAACTTGAGTTGCATGATCGCGCTTCGCGAGAGGGTTATCTCGGTTCAAAACAATATACCCGCGAGTTATCCGCATTAAGTGCTGAAGAAACATCGGTACGCGAGGATCTGGGCGATGAACTTTACGACCAGTACCTGTATGCCAATGGTCGGCCTAATCGAGTGAAAGTAGCCTCTATCATGCTGGGATCAGCCGCTGAGCAAGCCGGCATGCTAGATGGCGATCTTATCTTCACCTATGGACAAACCCGGTTGTTTGAAGGCAGTGAACTCCAGCAAGCCACCAGTGAAGGTAAACTGGGCGAGTTTTTGAGCATAGATGTTATGCGTAACGGACAGTTGATAAGCCTGTGGGTGCCACGCGGGCCGTTGGGTATTCGGCTGGGCGCTGCGCGGGTTAAGCC
>QIHT01000123.1 GCA_003229115.1 Gammaproteobacteria bacterium
ACATGACTGATTTTCACGATATCGACCCGCAGGAAACCCAGGAATGGCTGGATGCTTTGTCTGCTGTGATCGAAAACGAAGGTGCCGACCGTGCTCACTTTTTGCTGGAGCAGTTAATCGATAGTGCGCGCCGTTCAGGTAGCAATCTACCCTTTACCAATAACACGGCCTACCTCAACACCATCCCCACCCATCTGGAAGAACGCACACCCGGTGATGCCGGCATCGAATACAAGATTCGTTCGTTGATTCGCTGGAATGCGATGGCGATGGTGGTGCGTGCTAATAAAGAATCATCCGAGCTCGGTGGCCATATTGCCAGCTTTGCTTCTGCCGCCACTTTGTATGACATTGGTTTTAACCACTTCTTCCACGCACCCACACCCGACCATGGCGGCGACCTGCTCTACCTGCAGGGCCACTCATCACCCGGCATTTATGCGCGTGCTTATCTGGAAGGTCGTCTTGACGAAACCCAGCTGGACAACTTCCGTCAGGAAGTCGACGGCAATGGCCTGTCATCTTATCCGCACCCGTGGTTAATGCCGGATTTCTGGCAGTTCCCGACCGTATCGATGGGGCTAGGTCCGATCATGTCGATTTATCAGGCGCGCTTCATGAAGTACCTGCAAGATCGTGGACTGGCAAAAACCGATAACCGAAAGGTGTGGGCATTCTGCGGCGATGGCGAAATGGACGAGCCCGAATCACTCGGCGCAATTTCACTCGCTGGCCGCGAAAAACTCGACGACCTGATTTTTGTCATCAACTGTAACCTGCAACGCCTCGATGGCCCGGTACGTGGCAACGGTAAAATCATTCAGGAACTGGAGTCTGTATTCCGTGGCGCTGGCTGGAATGTCATTAAAGTCATCTGGGGCTCTTACTGGGATCCACTATTCGCCAAAGACAAAGACGGCCTGATGATTAAACGCATGGAAGAAATCGTCGATGGCGATTACCAGAACTACAAAGCCAAAGACGGTGCTTTTGTACGTAAACATTTCTTCAACTCGCCTGAATTAAAAGCCATGGTCGCGCACATGTCAGACGATGACATCTGGCGCCTGAACCGTGGCGGCCACGACCCACACAAAGTCTATGCCGCTTATAAAAAAGCTGCGGACCATAAAGGACAACCCACTGTCATTCTCGCCAAGACGGTAAAAGGTTATGGCATGGGCGAAGCCGGTGAAGGCCAGAACACAACACATTCGCAAAAGAAAATGAATCTGGAGGCACTTCAGGCTTTCACCAAACGCTTTAGCATTCCACTAAGCGAAGAACAAATCGAAAATGCCGAGTACTACAAACCCGCTGATGACAGCGAAGAAATGCAGTACATGCATAAGCGCCGTAAAGCTTTAGGTGGTTACCTGCCTTCACGAACCAATTTAGCGGCACCGCTCGAAGTACCCGACCTGTCTCTTTTCGACGCTTTACTGCAAGGTTCCGGCGAACGCGAGATGTCAACAACCATGGCCTTCGTGCGCATGCTCACCGCACTGACACGCGACAAGAAAGTCGGCAAAAACGTGGTACCTATCGTTCCTGACGAAGCACGAACTTTTGGCATGGAAGGCATGTTCCGCCAGCTTGGCATTTACTCGTCGGTTGGTCAGTTATACGAACCACAGGATAAAGAACAGGTGATGTTCTACAAGGAAGACAAGAGCGGACAAATTCTGGAAGAAGGCATCAACGAAGCCGGCTCCATGTCATCATGGATTGCGGCAGCCACTGCCTACAGCTCACACGGCATCAACATGATTCCGTTTTATATTTACTATTCCATGTTTGGCTTCCAACGCATTGGTGATCTGGCCTGGGCTGCGGGTGATATGCAGGCACGCGGCTTTCTTATCGGCGGTACTGCAGGTCGCACCACGCTTGCCGGTGAAGGTCTGCAGCATCAGGACGGTCACGGCTTAATGTTAGCCGCAACTATTCCTAACTGCATTGCCTACGACCCCTGCTTCGCCTATGAAATGGCAGTTATTATTCATGACGGCATGCGCCGCATGATGCAGGAACAGGAAAACGTTTATTACTACATCACCGCAATGAACGAAAACTACGTCATGCCTGCAATGCCGAAGGGCGTTGAAAAAGGCATCATCAACGGCATGTACTTACTCAAGGAAGGCAAGGCTAAAAAAGGCCAGGAAAAAGTACAGTTATTTGGTAGCGGCACCATCTTGCGCGAGGTTATTGAAGCCGCAGAAATGCTGGAAAAAGACTGGAACGTGGTGGCCGATATCTGGAGTATCACCAGTTACAACGAACTCGCCCGTGAAGCGCGTGATTGCGAACGATGGAACATGTTGCATCCTGAAAAAACAGCCCGTGTTAGTTATATTGAAAAATGTTTAAAAGGCCGCGACGGCCCCGTGATTTCATCTTCTGACTACATTCGAAGTGTGGCTGAACAGGTTCGTAATTTCGTTCCTGTAACCTATACCGTACTTGGCACGGACGGTTTTGGTCGCTCGGACACACGCAAGCAGTTGCGTAAACATTTCGAAGTGAACAGTAGCTATGTCACACTCGCCACCATAAAAACACTGGCTGACGAGGGTAAGCTTGAAGCGTCTGATGCTAATAAGGCCATCAAAAAATATGGTATTGACGTTAATAAACCGAACCCGATTACGGTATAACAGGACACGGTAATGGCAAATGTAAAAGACATTCTTGTTCCTGATATCGGTGACTTCGAAGGCGTTGAGGTTATCGAGATACTGGTATCACCCGGTGACAGCATTAAGATTGAAGACCCTCTGGTCTCACTGGAATCCGATAAAGCTGCGATGGAAATTCCCTCTGAAGTCGCGGGCACTATCAAGGAAATCAAAGTCAGCATGGGTGACACCGTATCGCAGGGAGACTTGCTACTAACCATGGAAGTTTCCGACGCTGCTCCCGCTGAAGATAAAAAAGAAGCAGCCCCCGTTAAAGAAGAACCCAAAGTCACCGAACCGACACCTGCAGCTCCAGCTAAAACACCTGCAGCAAATCGACCACCGCCTACACCACCAACGTCAGTAAACGAAGTCAGCTTCAGTCAGGCACATGCAAGCCCATCGGTTAGAAAGTTTGCACGCGAACTCGGTGCAGATCTTGGACAGATTAGTGGAACAGGGCAAAAAAACCGGATTCTAAAAAAAGACGTTAAAGCTTTTGTTAAGAAGATAATGTCATCGGGCGGCCCCGGTGGTGGCCCTGGTGTTGAACCAATGCCAGAAATCGACTTCAGCCAGTTCGGTGAAATCGAAACAGAAGCGCTGACTAAGATCAACAAACTCACCGGAAAATTTCTACATCGCAACTGGGTTACGCTTCCACACGTCACTCAATTCGATGAAGCCGATATCACTGAACTGGAAAAATTCCGCAAGCAACTCAACAAAGAACACGAAAAAGAAGGCATTAAAATAACCGTACTCGCCTTCCTTATGAAAGCGCTGGTATCCGCACTGAAAGAATACCCACGTTTTAATTCTTCACTGGATGTCAGCGGTGAAAACCTGATACTGAAAAAATACATCAACATCGGCGTTGCCATGGACACACCCGCAGGACTGGTTGTACCCGTTATCCGCAACTGCGATAGCAAGTCCATCATTGAGCTGGGACAGGAACTTATTGAGACCAGCAAAAGAGCACGTGATAAAAAGCTTTCACCTTCTGATATGCAGGGTGGGTGTATCAGTATCTCAAGTTTGGGTGGTATTGGTGGCACAGCCTTCACGCCTATTGTAAACGCACCCGAAGTTGCCATCCTTGGTGTATCGCGCGCTTCTATAAAACCGGTTTACATAGATAGTGAGTTCGAACCTCGCCTGATGTTACCTTTATCACTGTCATATGATCATCGTGTTATTGATGGCGCAAATGGTGCACGCTTTACTTCGTTCCTCAGCAAAGTTTTATCGGATACACGTCGATTACTTTTATAAAACTGTCATCTCGACAGAGCCTTGTTTTTTAAGGCGACGAGAGATCTTAAACAGCAAACAGAAAGATTCCTCACATTGAGTTCGGAATGACATAAGAGAATTAATATGAGAAAAATTGTAAAAGTTGAAGACCCCGACATTGGCGACTTTTATAAAACTGTCATCTCGACAGAGCCTTTTTTTAAGGCGACGAGAGATCTTAAACAGCAAATAGAAAGATTCCTCACATTGAGCTCGGAATGACACAAGAGAATTAGCATGAGCAAAATTGTAAAAATTGAAGTCCCGGACATCGGTGACTTTACAGAAGTCGATATCATCGAAGTTCTGGTCAAAGCTGGTAGCGTGGTTGCCGTTGAAGACACGCTCATCACACTCGAGTCCGACAAGGCAACCATAGAAATTCCTTCTCCCTCTGCCGGAACCATTAAAGAAGTACTGGTAGAAGTCAACGGTAAAGTTTCACAAGGTGATGTGATTCTTACCATGGAGCTGGAAACTACCTCACAGCAATCTACACCAACCAATATTAAGAAAGAAACAACTATAGGAGCGGCTTCAGCCGCGAATAACAAACCATCAGATACCCCAATCGCGGCTAAAGCCGCCCCTACCGGACAAAGCGACACGCATGCAGAAGTTGTTGTCTTAGGCTCTGGCCCTGGCGGCTACACTGCAGCATTCCGTGCAGCCGACCTTGGCAAACAGGTTATCCTGATTGAAAAATACGACAGCATCGGCGGCGTTTGCCTGAACGTGGGTTGCATCCCGTCAAAAGCTTTATTACACACAGCACAAATCATCACTGAAGCTGAAGAAATGAGCGCACACGGTGTCACTTTTGGCAAACCTAAAATCGATTTAGCAAAACTCGCTGGTTTCAAGAATAAAGTTATCGGCCAGCTTACTGGCGGACTTGCCGGTCTCGCCAAACAAAGAGGCGTTGAAATTGTTCACGGTTACGGCAAATTCACATCACCGAAAACTATAGTTATTGAAGCAAAAGACGGCACAAAAACCATCTCGTTTGACAATGCCATCATCGCCGCAGGCTCTTCGGTAATGCACATACCTGGCTTGCCTTACGACGACCCACGCTTAATGGACTCCACCGGCGCACTCGAACTGGAAGATATCCCGAAACGTTTGCTGGTTATCGGAGGCGGCATCATCGGCCTGGAAATGGCAACGGTTTACGATGCACTAGGTTCAAAAGTGTCTATCGTCGAACTCTCACCGGGTTTAATTCCCGGCTGTGACCGCGACCTTGTTCGCCCACTGGCAAAACGCGTTAAAAAACGTTATGAAAACATCTGGCTCAACGCTAAAGTCACTGACATCAAAGCCAAAAAAAGCGGGCTTAAAGTTTCTTTTGGAGGTGGCAAAGCCCCGGCAAGCGATACTTTCGACCGGGTACTGCTTGCCGTTGGCAGAAGTCCGAATGGAAAACTGATCGATGCAGAAAAGGCAGGCATCAATGTCGATGAACGCGGCTTTATAACTGTCGACAAACAACAAAAAACCAACGTTGCCAACATCTACGCCATTGGTGATGTCGTTGGCCAACCCATGCTGGCACACAAAGCGACACACGAAGCTAAAGTCGCCGCCGAAGTGATTAGCGGCATGAAGTCATACTTTGATGCTAAAACCATTCCATCCGTGGCCTACACCGATCCGGAAATTGCGTGGATGGGTAAAACCGAAGACCAGTGCAAAGCCGAAGACATCGACTATAAAAAAGGCGTGTTCCCCTGGGCTGCCAGCGGTCGCTCACTCAGTATCGGACGCAACGATGGTGTGACAAAGGTACTGTTTGATAAAACCACACACAAACTTATCGGTGCAGGCATGACGGGGCCTAACGCCGGTGAACTCATTGCGGAAGCGGTACTTGCTTTGGAGATGGGCGCCGACATCGAAGATATAGCACTGACAGTACATCCACACCCAACTTTATCAGAAACCTTCAACTTCGCTGCTGAAGTTGCAGAAGGCACCTGTACGGATATTTATATTCCGAAGCGGTAATTCAAGCCGATACCAATGCCTGCTATCGGCTATAAATAAACTACCCCGCAGCAAGCTGACGGGGTATTAATTGTAGGTGCGACTAAATCGCCAGCAGCGATTTGAACGAAGCCCCGAAGGCGATTCGCACCTACAGATTACCTGGCAAACCACGGGGTATTACACCCACAGTGATTAATAAAAAATCATATTTTCTGCAAATGAACGTCAATAAGGAAAAAATGTTTTTTGCAGACCCATGGTTTTATTTGCACATTTTATTTTGTACTTTTACTTTTTATCGTCAGAAACCATCTTTATAAACCCAAGCAAAATTCCCAAACCTATCATAAGAGAACCTATAACCAGTAACACGTAAAGGACAGGTGAACGTATTTCAAAATGCAACATAACAGATACTGCAATGATTATTAACAACCCAGACCAGATAATTACGTAACCTTTATTTATCATATGATTTTCAAAAACAAGTGATGCCTAAACATTGTTTGCCTCCTTTACCTGTCGGCAAATGCGGATGCATTCATGCACCCAATATCTTCCAGAAAAACGCTGAAACAGCGCTATAACTGGATGAATTAACGCGTGTTCTTTAATTGAATACATTGTTTTTAGAGTTCGTTAGCATTTTTCAGGATTGACTACATAATCATGAAAAACCTTATAAATATCGCCTTTCACGAAAAAATTCTCAGGCAAAAAAAGTACTCACTGCAGCCTCAAGCGTGTCACGCATATCAATATCATCGGTCAACGGTTCCACCAGTGCCATCTGACAAGCATCGGCAGGGTTAATGCCTTTAGCAATAAGCTGGCCAGCGTAAATCAATAAGCGAGTTGACATGCCTTCATCCAGGCCATGTCCTTTCAGGTTGCGCGAGCGTTGTGCTATTTGTACCAATTTCTCAGCCGTCGGGCTATCGATACCGGTTTCGTGTGCGACAATTTCTATTTCCATTTCGCTGGGTGGGTAATCAAAAGACATGGCGCCAAAACGTTGTTTGGTAGATTGTTTCAGGTCTTTCATCATGGACTGATAGCCAGGGTTATATGAAATAACAATCTGGAAATCAGGATGTGCATCGACCTGTTCGCCTTTTTTCTCCAGTGGTAACTGACGACGATGGTCGGTCAACGGGTGAATAACCACAGTGGTATCCTGACGCGCTTCTACCACTTCATCGAGGTAACAGATAGCGCCAATACGCGCTGCCGTAGTAAGCGGGCCATCCTGCCATTTGGTGCCACTGGCATCGAGTAAAAAACGACCAACCAAATCAGAGGCAGTCATGTCTTCATTACAGGCAACGGTAATCAACGGTTTTTGTAATTTCCATGCCATGTATTCTACGAAGCGGGATTTTCCACAGCCAGTCGGCCCTTTCAACATCACCGGCATACGCACTGAATAGGCAGCCTCGTAACGTTCTACTTCTTTACCAATTGTATGGTAGTAGGGTTCCTGACTTATCATGTATTCATTTTGGTCTATCATGTAAACGTCCTCACTAAAATTTTTTTTAATAATTTGTCTTTATTTCATCACTCAGGTGACGGCAGACAAGTGTTGTACGGTTATTTGGTCAGCGATAAATACAGCTCTGGTAATTTTTCGGGTAAGCGTGACACATGATCCAGAACCAGAAAGTTTTTCGCGCCGAAAATACGTGACACATATTGATCCGCATAGGGATCAAGCGTTAAACAAAACGTGTTGATACCGTTGCGCGCAAGTTCTTCCACGGCTTTTTTGGTATCAAAGCGCAAATATTGCGGATCATGTTCATCATTATCCGCGGGTTCACCATCGGTAAGCAAAAACAGTATTTTCTTCGCGCTGCTGCGTTGTTTCAACAAGCTTCCAGCATGACGTACGGCAGCGCCCATACGCGTGGATAACTGACCGGTCATGCCAGCAAGATGCCCTTTCACATCTTCATTGTAGGGCTCCTCAAAATCTTTAAAGCGATAATATTCAACATCGTGCCGGCCGTTGGAATCAAAACCATGTATCGCAAAGGGATCACCAATTTTATCCATGGCATCGGCCATCAATGTTGCGGCTTCACGCGATAAATCTAGAATGGTCACTTCATCACTTTCTTCGCCCTCAGAATCTTCACCGATGGTCGATTCAAGACTTGCTGATTGCAAAGCGTCAGCAGAAACCATTGATTTCGAGCCGGGCAATGGGTCGTTGGTTGATTCGGATAAGTCGATTAACAATAACACTGAAAGATCACGAATCTGCAAAGTGGTACGAATACCGATGCGTGGATCAGGTTGCACTCCACGACGAATATCAATCATTGCGCCAATGGCGGCATTAATATCGATTTCATCACCATCTTCAATTTTTCGTTGCCGAATCACGCCCTGTGGCTGTACCGCTTCAATCAATTGTTTCAGGCGACGCACCACGGGTTTATGCTGTTCCAGTATTTCTTCAATAACCTCGGGATCACCCATTTTCGGGCGCTTCTCCAGCAATGTCACCCAGTTTGGGCGTTCCAGTTGCGTCTGGTAATCCCATTCATGGTAGTGAAGAGGAGAAGAAATAGGCTCTTTGCCTTCCATGTCATTATAAGATTTGCCTTCATCTTCATACGGAAACAGCTCTGTTTCCAGCACCCAGATTTCCTGTGCATCGTCACCTGCGTTTTCAACCTCGACCTCATTAATCATTTCCATGATACTGACGTACTTGCGAACCTGTTCAGTTTCGCCGGGCAATAACTCATGCCCCTCTTCTCGAAAATCGGGTGATTGCCACAGGCAGCGATTATCATCACGGTAAACACTGCTGTACAGATCCATTCTTGAGTTTAAGGGAATATCCAAAGCCAGCACTTGCTCGGCCAGCTGCAAACCAATTTCACGCGCCAGCTCAGGTTCCTGAAGTCGTGATTCGTTTGCCGCCATAGCACTGCGCGCCAGAACAACCAAAGGGTGATCGTCAATGTATTGTTCATCCAGTAAAGCACGTGCCAGTCGATCAAGTATGGGCTGCAAGCCTTCATTCAATGATGTATCTGCCGGCAATAATTTCATCCACAGTTGTTTCATACCGGGGAATTTAGCAATCGCCAGCGCTTCAATGCGAGCATCTTCGATAACCCCGATCATCAAACGTTGCATATTACTTAAATCTTCCGCCTCAGTATCATAAGAGGAAAACACAATATGGGCAGCCGCATGTGCAGAACTGGCGCGGTAAACATTGATACCTGATACACACTGTTCTGAACCGGCTTCAGCACCCTCAGGTACGTAGTCATCAAAAGCGTCAGGTAGATGAATGAAATAGTGTTCGATGTATGGACGATAACCTTCGCGAGTTTCAAAATCACCGGAGGTGGGACGAATAAAAAAATCACGTCCCCACAAAGAACGTAAATACATATTCAGCCGCCGCTGCACATTGACAAACAACACACCACGTTGTTCCTGCAGCAACACCGCTTTAGCCTGTTCACTTTTAACACTGAAATATTCAGCCTGTGCGTCGAAATCATTACGGTAAGCAGATATACCCCAGGCAATCCAGCGACGCAAACCACCCAGTGTCAACTGCCCTAATAACACGTCCAGGTTTTCAAGAAACGGACGAATTGCACGCGGAGCCTTTCCAACCAGATTATCTAACAAGTTCAGGTAGGATTTAAATAAGTCTATTTCACCGAGGCGGTTTGCCGCAATTGCTGCCGTAGAAAATACCAGCGATAACACTTCGGCACTGGTTTTGGAATACATTTTGATGGCGGTGGTAAGAAGTTCGGGAACCGCCTGCTCACCAATTTCTTTAGCTACCAAAGGCGCACTTTCTATAAAAGCGATAACCAGGTCGGTACCGCGACCCAAAGATTTTAGCCCAGCAGCACCATCTAAATAAGCTTGCAGACCACGCGGGCTAAAAACACGCACCGCATCGTGCCAGGTAGCCTCCAGTACTTCGCCAGCCTGTTCACCCAGGCTCTCTAATAAGTCCTGGTGTTCTGTTAGTTGAATAGCCAAAAATCACCTTAGAATACGATATCGTTGCCCTCCGTTGTACTTGCCAATTGACAAAGCAAGCACAACAAAGGATAAACGCTATCTGTATTTAATCCGGCCAGATACGTTGTGGAAACAAAGCCGACTGTTTCGTATTCAGACTTGCCCGCGCTGATTTCTGTACTGGCTTTTGTTTTACCCTGGCTTTTGTTTTTGCAGCGGGTGCTTTTGTTACGCTTTTAGTGGTTTTACTTCCAGCTGTTTGTACTTTGTTGACTTTCTCTGTTTGCGCAGGCTTGTTAACACTAGCAAGGAGTTTGTCTTCAAGTTTAGTCATGATTTAAAACCTCTTCAATTATGGATTCGATGTCACTAACGGCTTTTTCCCCGCGCGCACCAAACTGGTAAACACTAATTCCTTCAAGAGCCGCCCAACGATAGGCAGCACGTCGTCCCAATGTACTTTCAAGTGCTGGCAGACCACAGGAAGCAATAGCCTGCCGCATGGCATTGGACAAAGCGCTTTTTGGCTCAACCTGATTACGTACAAAGTAAGCACGTAATCCGGGGTTAACTTTTCGTGCTTGCTCTACCGCTTCTACCATATGGACACTGCTCCATAAATCAGGTGGAGAAGGTAAAACAGGAACTAATAATATATCCACTTTTTCCAGAGCAGTTTCCGTATAACCACTTCCCAGTGCGGGCGGACAGTCCACCACCACGTACTGATGGGAGTCGCCTGCACAACTTATATGCATTGGCAATTCGCGTCCTGTCGCCACAACACGCGGCATACCGGATGTTTTCTCGTGATTAAGCCAGTGCTCCAGTGTGCCCTGGGGGTCGGCATCCAGTAATGCAGTATTACCACGGCGCATCAGACCCGCAGCAAGATTAAGTGCTAGTGTGGATTTTCCACAACCTCCTTTGAGATTAGCGATGGCAAATTTGGTACTAGTCTGTGTCATTGTTCAGGGCATTCGTTAACGAATCAACCTGCGCAGAAAAATCAAAGTCTACCTGAGCCAGTTCTTCGTCTCGCGCTTTTATAGATACATTGACATGGGTTCGGCTAAAGGTCAGATCGGGATAATAATTTTCACGTTCCGACAGCGTTTCTAACTGGTCAAGAAAATCACGCAGGGTATCGTAATCAGAGAAGTCATAACGCCGAGACAACTGCTGCGCACGTTTTTGTACTTTCCATTCTGCACTAATCGAATACTGTTCTGCTTGCGTATCAGACACGGTTGAACCCCGTTTGTTGTAACACAGTTGAGTCTAAATCGTTCAACCAGGACTCTACCCATGCAAGATGATCCCGCTCTTCCTGCAGAATACCATTAAACAGGCTAAAACCAGATTCATCACGCGTGCGTGAACAATACTGGCTTGCTTCAGCATATAGATGAATAGCCTCTGCTTCCATATGCCAATCTGCCATCAATATGTCTTTCAAACTGTGTGTTACGCTAATTGCGGGCAGTTGCGTACTATTGGGTAATAGTCCTAAACCCAACATATGACGAATCAAGCGTTGAGCATGCTCCAACTCTTCCTCGGATTCATGGCGTAGCTTGCCGGCTGCCTCCGGCAAACCCCATAACTCACAAAGTGTTGCCTGCGTTAGATATAACTGCACAGCAGCCATTTCATGGCTCAATGCCCGACGCAAATAACCAGTCAGTTTTGGATCCATTAGCACGCTAGTTTTTAGCTAACTTCCGGGGCGGTAACATCGTCTGTTGTAGCAGGCAGTATGTTTTCTACTTCGCCGTGTACGCGTGCAATAATGTGAGCTGAAACCAGACCATCACCAACACGTTCACAAGCATCAGCACCTGCGCGAACTGCTGCGTTAACCGCACCGGTTTCACCACGCACCAAAACAGTAACGTAACCGCCACCCACAAACTGACGACCCACCAGGCGAACTTCAGCCGCTTTAGTCATAGCATCAGCCGCTTCTATTGCAGGCACCAGACCACGAGTCTCAATCA
>QIHT01000235.1 GCA_003229115.1 Gammaproteobacteria bacterium
CATGATTGCACCGATTCCCGGCGTCACTGCCACCAAGCCCGGCTCCTGCACCCGCGCCCTGCCCGGTATCGATGCTGACGTGGTCAACGAAGATGGCGAGTCTATTACCGAAGCCAACAAGGGCGGTTACCTGGTCATCAAAAAACCCTTCCCCTCTATGTTGCGCACCATTTGGGGTGACGACCAACGCTATGTTGATACCTATTATCCGAAATTTGACGGCAAATATTATCTGGCGGGTGACAGCGCACGCATCGATGAAGATGGTTATTTCTGGATAATGGGCCGCATCGATGATGTGGTCAATATTTCCGGGCACCGACTCGGCACCATGGAGGTTGAATCCGCACTGGTTGCACACCAACGTGTCGTTGAGGCCGCCGTGGTCAGTCGTCCACACGATGTCAAAGGCGAAGCCATTGTTGCTTTCGTCATCTGCAAAGGTGATCGACCACTTGATGATGAAGCAGAAACTCTGGTCACAGAACTGCGCAACTGGGTCGGCGAACAAATTGGTGCTATCGCTAAACCCGATGACATCTTTTTTGCCGATGGCCTGCCAAAAACACGTTCAGGAAAAATCATGCGCCGATTGTTACGCACCATCGCCCGCGGTGAAGAAATCACGCAGGACACTTCAACCCTGGAAAACGAGCATGTGGTGTTGCAGCTACAGGGAAAGGAATAACGCTCGCAATTGTATGTGTTAGCTAATTCGCTGATGAAATCAGAAGTAGGCCTGCATAAGGAACGTTGCAGGCGTGGTTATGCTGGTGGAAATGCCGGCAACGACAAAACCTTATGCCGGCCTACGGTGGTGTTGGTTTTGCATCATCGCAAACAGCGATAGCCGTATGGCGAACGCTGCCAGCAGCAGGACAGCTGGAGATTACAACACATCTGCGTCTTGACCTACGGGCTTCACCAGTGAATCAGGCAGCCGCAACAGAATTAGCAATCTCTCTGGTCAATTTATGCACCATGGCTTCGTCGTCACCTTCGACCATGACACGAATCAATGGCTCGGTTCCTGAGGGACGCAACAACACACGGCCATGACCGTTGAGTTTTTGCTCGGCCTCGGTAACGGCGGTTTGTACCAGTTTTGATTCGAGTGGATTGCTCTGTCCCGCTAGTGGAACATTAATCATCTGCATGGGCAGTTTTTTCATACCGGAGCAAGCTTGTTTCAGGCTTTGACCGGTTTCTGCCAGGTAAGCCAGCACCTGAAGCGCGGAAACGATGCCGTCACCGGTGGTGGTTCTATCGAGACAGATGATGTGGCCTGAGGACTCACCACCCACCATCCAGTTTTTTTCTTTGAGGCGTTCCAGCACATAACGATCACCCACCGCAGTACGTTCAAACTCGAGCCCCAGCTCTTTGATGGCCAGCTCCAGTCCCATGTTACTCATCAATGTACCGACAACGCCTTTAATGTCATCACCTGCGTGTTGTCGCGCCCGGGCGATGATGTACAGAAGCTGATCGCCGTCGACAATTCTTCCGTCAGCATCAACCATGATAAGTCGATCGCCATCGCCATCGAGTGCAATACCCAGATCAGCACCTCTTGCCTGAACGGATAACTGCAGGTGCTCCGGATGTGTGGAACCACAACTCTCGTTGATGTTAATGCCATCCGGTTTATCACCTTCTGCAACTACATTGGCACCCAGCTCGGTTAATACTTTGGGTGCAATGTCGTAGGTTGCACCATTGGAACAATCAACCACGATGTTCATGCCTTTGAAACTAATACCCATGGCAATGCTGGCTTTACAGGCCTCAATATAGCGACCTTGTGCATCCTCTACTCGTTCCGCCTTACCGAGGTCAACTGATTCCACCGTGGTCATGGGTGTGTCGAACATCTCTTCAATCTGATGCTCTATATCATCCGGCAACTTGGTGCCTTCTGCCGAGAAAAATTTAAGACCGTTATCGTAATAGGGGTTATGCGAGGCACTAATGACCACACCGGCTGATGCGTGCAGTGTTCTGGTCAGGTAGGCAATGCCGGGTGTTGGCATCGGGCCCAGCAAACGCACATCAACGCCGGCAGCTGATAATCCCGCCTCGAGAGCAGACTCAAACATGTAACCCGAAATGCGCGTGTCTTTACCGATAACCACCAGCTTTTGACCGTGATTGGCTAAAACACAACCGACGGCCCAGCCCAGTTTTAACACCTGGTCGGCGGTCATTAAACCTTCGCCTACTTTTCCGCGAATACCATCTGTTCCAAAATATTTTTTTGCCATGTCATTCATTTAAAAAGTTTCGTAGGGTGGGCATTGCCCACCATTTAACCTATGTCGTATCCTGCTAGCTGGCGGGCAGTGCCCGCCCTACTGGATTGCATTGCAAATTTGCAAGGCATCGTGCGTTGCTGCCACGTCGTGTACACGAAATAAACGCGCACCTTTGTTATAGGCCATCACCGCTGCCGCAACGCTACCCATAAGCCTTTCGTCCACTGGGCGATCGAGAATCTGACCCAGCATACTCTTACGGGAAATACCTACCAGTACAGGGAAGTTTAGCTTACATATAACATTTAGCTGCTTGAACAGGGTCACATTCTGCTCAAAGTTTTTGCCAAAACCGAAACCCGGATCAATCACGATACGCTCTTTTGGAATACCTGCTTCAACACATACCCGAGCCCTTTGCTGCAGAAATCCACTAACCTCGCCTGTCACATCTTCGTACACCGGATTTTGCTGCATGGTGCGAGGCCCCCCTTTCATGTGCATCAGGCAGACAGGCACACCTAAATCAGCACAACATTCGACCGCTCCACGCTCTCGCAATGCATTGACATCATTCACCATGCTGGCACCTGCCTGGATAGCTGCTCGCATCACGGCGGGTTTGCTGGTGTCTACGGAAATCAATACATCCGACTTCGCCTGTATCGCTTCGATAACAGGCACTACACGCTGAATTTCCTGCTTCTCATCAACCGGGGTTGCACCCGGTCGCGTGGACTCGCCACCCACATCAATAATGTCTGCGCCTTCGGCCTGCATATCCAGTGCATGTGTGACTGCAGCTTCTACACGATCAAATTTGCCGCCATCGGAAAAGGAATCCGGGGTGATGTTTAATATACCCATGATGGCAAAGTGACCAGAACGGATTTTTTTTAGTAGTTGTTGCATGGAAAAACCAAACACATGATTTGCCGCGAAGAACGCAAAGGGCGCGAAAAGGACAAAACCTTAAATCTAAGATCTCTCACGAAAAGCTGTTCGAGATGACAGGTAAACAGAAAATGGTTAAACAACATTTAATTTTTCTTGCAGTTTAAACAACTTCCCACGCATAGCGTGGGAAGTTGAAACACAATAAGGTTTTGCTTTTTTCGCGCCCTTTGCGTTCTTCGCGGCAAAAAATTTTTGATTTTCTCTCAGACTAATGCTGCCCAGCTGGCCCGCCAATCGAACTATCTGATGACTTCTCCTTTTTAGCTGTCGTCCCACTATCAGAATCATCCGGACTACTGTCCACATCATTCCAGTCTTCCGGCGGTGGTGGTTCCTTACCATCCATCAAGGCATCAATTTGAGTCGCATCAATAGTTTCATATTTCATCAGGGTTTCTGACATCTTATGCAGCACATCAAGATGTCCCTTGAGTAATTTTTCTGCGCGTTGGTAATTTCTATCGATAAACGCACGCACTTCTTCATCGATAATACGCGCAGTATCATCGCCCATGTTTTTGTGCTGCGTCACCGAGCGGCCAAGAAATATTTCGCCTTCATCCTCGCCGTAAGTTAACGGGCCTAAACGCTCCGATAGTCCCCATTTAGTGACCATGCTGTGCGCAATAGCCGTAGCGCGTTCAATATCATTCGACGCCCCCGTGGTAACACTGTCTTCACCAAAAACCAGCACTTCCGCAATACGCCCGCCAAACAGGCTGGAAATCTGGCTTTCAAGGTGTTGCTTACTGTGACTGTAGCGATCTTCTTCCGGCAGGAACATGGTCACGCCGAGCGCGCGGCCACGCGGGATAATGCTGACCTTGTAAACCGGATCATGATCCGGTACCAGGCGGCCAACAATGGCGTGGCCAGATTCGTGGTAAGCGGTAAGTTTCTTCTCATCTTCTGACATCACCATGGAACGGCGTTCTGCACCCATCATGATTTTATCTTTTGCACGCTCAAAGTGAGACATCTCCACTTCCTTGTTGCTTTCACGCGCAGCGAACAAAGCAGCCTCATTAACAAGGTTGGCTAGATCAGCACCTGAAAAGCCTGGTGTTCCTCGAGCAATAACCGATAATTTTACGTCTTTTGCCTGGGGCACTTTGCGAATATGCACTTTGAGAATTTGTTCACGACCACGGATATCGGGCAACGGAACCACCACCTGGCGGTCAAAGCGACCAGGACGCAGCAACGCAGGGTCGAGCACGTCCGGGCGGTTAGTCGCCGCAATAACAATGACACCCTCGTTACCCTCGAAACCATCCATCTCGACCAGCAACTGGTTGAGGGTTTGTTCGCGTTCGTCATGGCCACCGCCTAAACCGGCACCACGATGACGGCCCACGGCATCAATCTCGTCGATGAAAATAATGCAGGGCGCATGTTTTTTGGCGGTCTCAAACATGTCGCGTACGCGTGAGGCACCAACACCAACAAACATTTCGACAAAATCAGAACCGGAGATAGTAAAGAACGGCACTTTGGCTTCACCTGCAATCGCACGCGCCAGCAACGTTTTACCCGTACCTGGTGAGCCAACCAGAAGAACACCACTGGGAATTTTGCCGCCCAGCTTCTGGAACTTACCCGGATCTTTGAGGAATTCGACTAATTCGGCAACTTCTTCCTTGGCTTCTTCGGCACCCGCCACATCCTCAAACGTGGTGTTGATCTGGTCTTCGCCCAGCATGCGCGCCTTGCTTTTACCAAACGACATAGCGCCACGACCACCGCCACCACCCTGCATCTGGCGCATGAAAAATATCCAGATACCAATCAGCAACAGGAACGGGAACCAGGAAATGAAAATCTGCATCAGCAGGGACTGGCCTTCGGGAGGTGTAGCTGTGATGGTGACATTGTACGCGAGCAGATCGCCCACCATGGCGGTATTACTGGTTTCCGGACTGTAGGTACTAAAACCAGCGCCTCCGCTCAATTTGCCCTTGATATCGCGACCGTTGATGGTCACTTCCATTATTTGACCGGTTTTCACCATTTCGATGAAAGTCGAATAGGCAATCACTTGCGGTTGCGCCGTGGGCTTACTGAAATTACTGAACACCGAGAGCAGGATAACTGCAATAACTGCCCATAAAATCATGTTCTTAGCGAGATCGTTCATTTACACTCCAAAATTATCTACAAGGCCAATGCCAATGCCCGGGTCATATCGCCCAAACAGCCTTCGTTAACGGTACTATAGTTCATAACCGGTTGCCAGCGCATATATCTCGCGGCTGCGCGTCCGAGAGGCCCTGGGCTTGCGCATAACTACCCGTGAAAAACTCTGTTTTAGTGCTTTGTGATAGGCATCAAACCCTTCTCCCTGAAAGAGTTTGACCAGAATACCACCGCCCGGTTTCAACACTCTCTGCGCCAAATCCAGTGTCAATTCCGCCAGGTAATAGGCACGGGGAATATCAACCACCTCCATGCCGCTTATATTGGGGGCCATATCCGAAAAAACAAGGTCTGCCCGATCATCGCCCATCACTGAAAGCAGGGCCTGCAGAACCTCATCTTCACGAAAGTCACCCTGTATGATTTGCGCACCATCTATAGGTTCCATTGGCAAAATATCGAGCGCAATCATACGGCCTTTTTTGCCTAGCTGTTTGACCGCGTATTCCGTCCAGCCACCCGGCGCTGCACCGAGATCGATGACCGTCATGCCGGCTTTGAGTATTTTGTCTTTTTTCTGTATTTCGAT
>QIHT01000115.1 GCA_003229115.1 Gammaproteobacteria bacterium
AGAGCGGTTTCGCTGGCTGAAGCTGGTTTGATCAAGCACAGTTGACGCATGTTGTTTGATTTTCGTTTTGTATTGATTGCTCTGGTGGTTGCATGGGTTTTTCCTGTTGCAGCCAGCGTGAGTGATCAACTGGCCATAGTGGTTAATTCTGCTGATCCGCAAAGCCAGTTGATTGCCGATTACTATCAGAAAAAACGTGGCATACCCGATGAAAATGTTATCGTGATTGAGTTTCCTGTTAACGGGAACTCGCTGGGTAAAAAGAAGTTTCGGCAGGTTCGCCAGCAGGTCGAAGAAAAAACACCCGCAAATGTACAATTCTATGCGCTTGCCTGGAGTAAATCATTTAAGGTGGGTTGCATGTCGATGACCAGTGCATTTACTTTTGGTTTTGATGAAAAGTATTGTGCGAAAGGATGCAAGGCAACGGCTGCCAGCAAGTATTTTAATTCTGTTTCTCGTGCGCCATATGATGAATTAAATATTCGGCCAACAATGATGCTGGCCGGTAGTTCTGTTGAAAAAGTGCTAGCTATGATTGATCGCGGTGTTCGGTCAGATTACACGCAACCGGATGGGGTCGCATATCTCGTTAGTACAACAGATAAAAATCGAAATGTACGCGCAAAATCTTATTCAGAAACAATTGAGATTTTGGGAGGACGGACAAAGTTTCAGATAGTAAATTCGGATGTTTTGAAAGACAAAACTGATGTGATGTTTTATTTTACCGGGCTGACAAAAGTAAAAAGTATTACGAGCAATACTTTTCTTGATGGTGCTATAGCGGACCATTTAACTTCAGCAGGTGGAGTTTTGTTTGGCGGTAAACAGATGAGTGCGCTGCGCTGGCTGGATGCCGGTGCAACTGCCAGTTATGGTACCGTGGTAGAGCCGTGCGCATTCCCACAGAAATTTCCGCATCCCGGTGTAGTAATCGATTTTTACACGCGAGGTGAAACCCTGATTGAGGCCTACTGGAAAAGTGTGAAATGGCCGGGGCAGGGCATATTCGTGGGTGAACCGTTGGCGGCTCCGTTTTCAAAAGTACCAGTAAATCACGTAGAAGTAAAAAAGATCAGGTAAGATTCGCGCATGCTTTTAATGATCGACAATTATGATTCGTTTACCTATAACCTGGTGCAGTACCTGGGCGAGTTAGGTGCGGATGTGGCGGTGCATCGTAATGATAAGATCACCGTGGATGAAATCGAGGCGTTAAAGCCTGAACGTATTATGATCTCGCCGGGTCCCTGTACGCCGGATGAAGCGGGTGTGTCGATGGATGTTATCCGCAGGTTTGCGGGTAAAGTGCCTGTTCTTGGCGTGTGCCTGGGACACCAGAGTATTGGCCAGGTATTTGGTGGAAAAATTGTCCATGCGGGCAAGATTATGCACGGCAAGACATCACTAATTCATCACAACAGCGGGCATGTGTTTAGCGGTCTGGATAACCCGTATACCGCAACGCGATATCATTCACTGGTTATAGAAAAGGAATCGTTACCGGATTGTCTGGAAATAACCGCATGGACAGAGAATGAAAAAGGCGAAATGGATGAAATCATGGGTGTGCGGCATAAGGAGCTGGTAGTCGAGGGTGTGCAGTTTCATCCGGAATCGATTTTGACGGAACATGGGCATGACTTGTTAAAGAATTTTTTAAATATGAAATAGCAGCAGGGAAAACGCAGAATAGTTTAATTTTTCTGTATAGCTGATTTTCAGTACCTGTAGGAGCGGCTTCAGCCGCGAATGGCAACAGTTCTGCGTTATTATTCGCGGCTAAAGCCGCTCCTACGAATTGCGGGGGATTTGATATTTTGCTGATAAATACGGTTTCTCCGCGCCCTCTGTGGCAAAAAAAGGTTTTACAAAATGAACATGCAACAAGCAATAAAAGCAGTCACTGAACATCAGAATTTATCCGCTGATGAAATGACAACAGTGATGCGCCTGATTATGACCGGTGAAGCCACACCCGCGCAGGTGGGCGGTTTTCTGGTGGGTTTACGCATGAAAGGCGAAACCGTTGATGAAGTTGCAGCGGCAGCCAGTGTCATGCGTGAATTATCAACCAAAGTAGAGGTGGATAAAAATCACCTGGTGGATACCTGTGGTACCGGTGGAGACTCATCGGGCAGTTTTAATATATCGACCGCGAGTGCCATTGTTGTTGCCGCCGCAGGTGGCAAGGTCGCCAAACACGGCAACCGGTCTGTCACCAGCAAGTCAGGTAGTGCCGATGTGCTGGAAACGGCGGGTGTTAATCTTGATCTAACGCCTGAGCAGGTCGCCGACTGCGTCAACGAAATTGGTGTGGGTTTTATGTTTGCACCCAAACATCACAGTGCGATGAAACATGCCATCGGCCCACGCAAGGAAATGGCGGTACGTACTATTTTTAATGTGCTTGGCCCGTTAACCAATCCGGCAGGCGCGCCTAATCAGGTATTGGGAGTGTTCAGCAAAGAATGGGTCGAACCTCTGGCCAATGTGTTGCAGCAACTGGGTAGTGAGCACGTACTGGTGGTGAATGCAGAAGATGGTCTCGATGAAATCAGTATCGGTTCTCCAACAACGGTGGCCGAGTTAAAAAATGGTAGAATTAACAGTTACACTATTCAACCAGAGGACTTTGGTATGAGTCGTGCTGATCTTTCAAGCATAAAAGCAGCAGACTCAGCTGATAGTCTACGAATTATCAATCATGTTTTTGCCAACACGGATGGCCCGGCTAAAGATATAGTGTGTCTTAATGCCGGTGCGGCGATTTATGTTGCCGGACTTGTGGATAGTCTGGCGGCAGGCGTGAACCGGGCTACTGAAGCCATTAGTAATGGTGATGCCGCTAAAAAACTCAAACAACTGGTTGATAAAACAACCGCGTGAAAATGATATGACCAAAGATACGCCTGACATCCTGAAAAAAATATTACGCCGCAAGCGTGAAGAAATTACTGAGCGCTCAGAGAACCTGGATCTGGATTCGATTATTAAGTATGCCGAGATGGCCAGTCCGGTCAGGGGTTTTATAAGCGCCATTGAAAAGCAACTTGCGGAAAAGCCATCGGCGGTGATTGCCGAAATCAAAAAAGCCTCACCCAGTAAAGGTGTTCTCAGAGAAAACTTTGTACCGACGGCGATTGCAAAAACCTACGCAGCTAATGGCGCGACCTGTTTATCCGTGCTCACCGATGCCGATTTTTTTCAGGGAGGCGAAAACTATCTCAAGCAGGCGCGGGCCGCCTGTGAGCTACCTGTGATCCGTAAGGATTTTATTATTGACCCATACCAGGTCTACGAAGCGCGCATGATTAACGCCGATTGCATGCTGCTGATTGTTGCAGCGCTGGATGATAAGACACTGCAGGAGTTACTGGACCTGTCACACCAGCTTGAAATGGATGTTCTGGTAGAAGTGCATGATGAGCAGGAACTGGAACGAGCGCTGGCAAGCGGCGCTAAACTGGTGGGCATTAACAACAGAAATCTGCACACTTTCGAAACCAGTCTGGATACCACGCTGAATATGCTGGAGAAAATTCCAGAAGATCGTATTGTTGTTACAGAAAGCGGTATTCACACATCTGCTGATGTCCAGCTGATGCGTGATAATAACGTAAATACGTTTCTTGTCGGCGAAGCGTTTATGAAAGCCGAAGACCCCGGCGAGAAACTAAAAGAGTTATTCGGATAATTTTTTCGAAAACGCACACTAACTAATAAGCGCAAATAGAAAAAACATTTAGCCGCGAAGGACGCAAAGGTTAAAAACAAATAAATTGGTTTTTTTGCGCCTTTTGCGTCCTTCGCGGCCAAGGCTTTTTTTAGTTTGTAGGTTGGGTTAGCGAAGCGTAACCCAACAATATTCCGTACGGAAAAATGTTGGGTTACGACAAAAAACGTCTAACCCAACCTACGCTCTGCCAACTAGTTTTCCCCTCCAAAACTTAATTCACCACTATTGTATGTAGTGCCAAACGTGGCAGCAAGCGTTGCTACCTGATCAAGTGCCTCGTTTATCTGGGTTTCGGATAGTGCTGACATGGGGTGTATATAGGCAGAGTATAAAATGCCATTGCTTGAAGCGTACCTTGCATCCATGGTCTTGTGAAAATTGGCTTCTATTACCATGTCTTTTTGTTCTGCTGTGAGTTTTGAGTATTCAGTGATGGGTGCAATAATTCGCATACGGTCGTGTTTGATATTTGACAACACGGCCATTTTTATTTTTTTGTAGGTAAATATAATCTGGCCTTTAGACTGTTCTTCCACGTTCACGTGGCTGCTGATTATTTTTTCCATTTTTTCTTGAGTCATGGCATCGGCGCAGGCGGTTGTGCTGCATAGTGTGAGAGCAAGTGTTAGCAAAAAAGTTTTCATCGCATTCCTAAGAGATAGTTTGCAGTTGGCAGTTTGTAGGTTGGGTTAGCGAAGCGTAACCCAACAATATTCCGTACTCAAAAATGTTGGGTTACGACAAAAAACGTCTAACCCAACCTACGCACTGCCAACTTTGTTTACCTTGTGCCGAAGATAACCACCGTTTTACCGTGGGCACTGATTAGCTCATCAGCTTCCAGTTCTTTTAGAACTCGCCCTGCCATTTCACGCGAGCAACCGACCATTTTCGCCAGGTCCTGTCGGGTTACCTTGATCTGCATACCTTCAGGGTGGGTTATGGCATCGGGTTCGCTGGATAATTCAAGTAAGCAGTGTGCTATTCGGCCTTTAACATCGAGGAAGATCAGGTCGCGAACTTTCATGCTGGTTTTTCTCAGGCGGGCAAAAAGCTGGCCGGTGAGTAAAAACATAACTTGTGGATCTTCGGCCACAATGGTTCTGAATTGCTGGTAACTGATTTCAGCAATGATGCAAGCAGTACGTGCATGTACCCAGGCGGAACGTTTACTGTCGTCATCCTCGAATTCAAACAGCCCGGCTTCGCCAAAAAAATCACCCTGATTCAGGTGAGCAAGAATAATTTCATCACCGGATTCGTTTTCTGCCTGTACGCTAACCGAGCCCTCAATGATATAGTACAGACTGTCTGAGGCATCGCCTTCGTGAATAATGACCTTTTTGGCATCATAAGTTTTACGATGTGCGTGTTTGAGTAAATGCTCAAGTGAGGGATTGGGTGCCGGTTTTTCCTGGACAATGCTCATTTGTGACGTCCTATTCTGGTTTTGTTCCGCGTGGTAATCAATGGGCAATATCATACACGTACAGGCGTAGGACACAAACAACAGAGTTCTTACAATTTTAGAGAGCAGATCAATGAGAGCAACGGTGAAATGGCTGGATCACATGTCTTTTGTAGGCGAGTCGGGCAGTGGGCACTCGGTGGTGATGGGTGGCCCGCCTGATGATGGCGGCAGAGATATGGGAGTGCGGCCGATGGAAATGGTGTTACTGGGCATGGGTGGTTGCACGGCTTTTGACGTGGTTCACATACTCAAAAAAGGCCGTCAACAGATCACAGATTGCCATGTCGAGCTGGAAGCGGAACGTGCTGCAGAGGTACCAAAGGTATTTACCAAAATACATGCGCATTACATCATCAAAGGTAAAGCGCTGGATGCTAAAAAAATAGAACGCGCGGTAGCGATGACAGCGGAGAAATATTGCTCGGTATCCATTATGCTGGCAGCAACGGTAGAAATTACTCACGATTTTGAAATTATAGAAGAATAATAAAGGACGATTACGTGTCGCAAACTCCTACGCAGTTATTCAGGGAATCACAACAACAGTACTACAGTGCATGGTTTCGATATCATCCGGAAGACGCGGTTGAAGTCGGTGTTACCGATTATGCCAGCGAGCTTAGAAGTTATGCTGATGATGATTTAGGTGC
>QIHT01000208.1 GCA_003229115.1 Gammaproteobacteria bacterium
AAATATTCACGCGCCTGAGACAGGCCAACCCCAACCCCACAACAGAACTCAACTACAAAACAACCTTCGAGCTACTCGTCGCAGTTATACTTTCAGCACAATCAACTGATAAAGGTGTAAACAAAGCCACTGATAAATTATTTGCTGCCGCCAATACGCCCGAAGCTATTTACAAGCTCGGCGAAACCGGCTTAAAAAAATACATAAAAACTATTGGCCTGTACAATACCAAGGCAAAAAACATCATCAAAACCTGCAAGATGTTAATAGACGAGCACAATAGCGAGGTCCCGGATAACCAGAAACAACTGGAAGCCCTGGCGGGTGTCGGCAGAAAAACCGCCAACGTTGTACGCAACACCGCTTTTGGTCATCCTACGATGGCGGTTGATACGCATATTTTTCGCGTATCCAATCGCACCAAAATTGCCCCCGGCAAGAATGTACTGGAAGTTGAAAAAAAACTAATGAAATTTGTGCCAGAAGAATTTATGCAGGACGCACATCACTGGCTTATTTTACATGGACGTTATACCTGTATTGCACGCAAACCACGATGTGGTTCATGTGTGATTGAGGATTTATGTGAATTTAAAGGTAAGGTTGAATAGGGTTTTTTCTGTTTTCTGGATTGTCATTCTTACTTTTTAGCATTTGGTTTCGGCTTGCTGCCGAGTTACTCTTTTGTCTACAGCAACAAAAGAGTAACCAGAAAAATGCCGCCCCGAATCGCTCACCCTTGCGGGTGCCCTCGTCACTCACGCTCACAAAAAGCGTTCGCTCAAACAGTCCTCGCGGAAAGCCTCCGAACCAGCCATTCGCTCCTCGGTGAGCTCAAGAGGGGTTCCAAGTTCAAAAACAAAAAAATTAAACCCTAAAATCAAACCTGATTTTTGCAAGGTTCTCTCAGCTGGTGCCTTTGACCTACGGGCCCCGTTGGAGTCGCCGAGGAGCGAGTAATGGAGGGGGAGTTGTCTGCGAGGACTGTCTGAGCGAACGTTGTTTGTGAGTGAGTTCCGCAGCAGCCCCCTCCATTGCGAGTGACGAGGGGATGCCCATGTTTTTTATGGGTACGACGTATTCGGGGTGTCTTTTTGTTTGGTTACTTTATTTTGGACAAGCAAAATAAAGTAACTCGCCAGCAAGGCGAAACCATGGCTTGCAGAGTAAGACAGACAATGCAGAAAACAGGAGATTGCCGCGCTACCGCTCGCAATGACAACAAGTGCTGGATTCCGGCTACAAACATGCTGGAATGACGGTTTAATTGGAAAAAGATAAAACATAAAATAATGATAAAATCCCTCTTATGTTCGATCAAAACAGAAACCAACTCCGAAAAGTCTTCTTCGATACGTGGAAACAAAAATCCACCAACTCCCCCCTCGATGCCATGCAAACCATCATTGCCAACATCATCGAACTCCATCCCGAATACCACAACTTGCTGGAAAACGAAGACACCCTGGACAAAGACTACCTTCCCGATGAGGGCGAAACTAACCCCTTCCTGCATATGAGCATGCATATTGCCCTGCACGAACAAATCAGCACCGACAGACCCCCCGGTATCAAAATCGTCTATCAAAAACTGACCCTCAGGCACGGTGCTGCTCATGACGCCGAACACGCCATGATGGAGTGCCTGGGAGAAGCTTTGTGGAAAGCCCAGAGAGACCAGACTATGCCCGACGAGCAAGCCTATCTGAAATGCCTGCAAAAATTATCTGAACTTTAGAAATCAATATTAATCGCAGCTAATGCTCTGGTGAACTTCAATCAATAATGGTTGTCATTCAAAGTGTGAACATTGTAGACTCTGCCGCTCACATTTGAGTGTGTGGCTTTTTTATCCTAGGAGAAACTGAATAATGTCTAATCTTAAAAAATCTATGTCAATCGCCATGGGGGCGACTTTTGTAGCAGCCATGTCAGCTGCACCAATGGCCAATGCTGATACCAACCCTTTTGGCATGCAAAGCTTGAACGGCGGTTACCTGCAGGTTGCTGAAGGTAAATGCGGTGAAGGTAAGTGCGGTGCAAAAAAAGACAACAAAGAAGGTAAATGCGGCGAAGGCAAGTGCGGCGAAAGTAAAGGTAAAAAGGAAGGTAAATGCGGTGAAGGCAAAGCCAAGAAAGAAGGCAAGTGTGGCGAAGGCAAAGGTAAAGGTAAAAAGGAAGGTAAATGCGGTGAAGGCAAATGTGGTGGTAAGAAATAATCCACTGAGCACCTGAACTTCCTGCCTTAAACAGGAAAAACCCCGGCTTTTACTGCCGGGGTTTTTTTATTTTGAGCCCTATAAAGATGATGTTTTAACCCCCTATTCAATGTTACAGTAACACCCGTTTATAAAGGTCAAAAAAAACAACAAGCCAGATTAAACTGTACCAGGGGGAACCTGCACAATGTTTCATGGAGAATCTTTTGGTCTAGAAGCCCTCGGCTGGATGGCAACGGCCTTCATCTTCCTGCTTGGTGCCCTGTTGATATTCATTATTGGTGTCTACATTTCTGATGTCACCCAAACCAGGCAGGCCATTCGAAGAAACTACCCGGTTATCGGACACTTCCGTTACTTCTTTGAACACATGGGCACGTTCTTCCGCCAGTATTTCTTTGCCATGGATAGAGAAGAAATGCCTTTTAACCGTGCTCAGCGTTCGTGGGTTTACCGCGCTGCCAAAGATATCGATAACACCGTGGCCTTTGGATCAACACGTGATCTGCGCCCCGGTGGTACAATTATTTTCGTCAATTGCTCGTTCCCGACTCTCGGCGAAGATGCCGTTGCACCACAACCTGTCTCTTTTGGTGCCGGCTTCTGTGAAAAACCCTATACCACTGCCTCCATTTTAAATATTTCGGGCATGAGTTATGGTGCCATCTCCAAACCCGCTGTATTGGCGTTATCCTATGGTGCTAAAAAATCCGGTAGCTGGATGAATACCGGCGAAGGCGGCCTGTCGCCTTACCACCTGGAAGGTGGTGCCGATATTGTGTTCCAGATAGGCACTGCTAAATATGGCGTTCGAGATGAAAACGGTATTTTATCCGATGACAAACTGCGCGAGATTGCCGCTCACGAACAGGTAAAAATGTTCGAGGTTAAAATGAGCCAGGGCGCCAAACCCGGCAAAGGCGGCATACTGCCAGGCGGTAAAGTGAATGAAGAAATTGCGAAAATTCGAGGCATCCCTGCCGGTGAAGATTCCATCAGCCCTAACCGCCACCCTGAAATCAAAGGCAGTAGTGACTTGCTGGGCATGATCCAGCATATCCGCGAAGTGACCGGCAAACCGGTCGGCTTCAAAGCGGTTGTCGGGGATAAAAACTTACTGATCGATTTATGTAAAACCATCAAAATGCTGGGCGATGATTATGCGCCGGATTTTATTACCGTGGACAGTGCCGATGGTGGTACCGGTGCAGCCCCTGCCAGTTTGATTGACTACGTGGGTTTGCCGATACGCGAGAGCCTGCCCATGGTGATTGATACACTGGACGAATACGGCTTGCGTGATCGCGTTAAAGTCATTGCTTCCGGCAAGATGATTGTTCCGGCAGAGGTAGCCTGGGCTCTTTGTGTTGGTGCCGATTTTGTTGTTTCAGCTCGCGGTTTCATGTTTGCACTTGGCTGCATACAGGCCCTGCAATGTAATCAAAATACCTGCCCCACCGGTATCACGACACACAGTAAAAAGCTGCAACGCGGCTTGAATTCTGAACTGAAGTCCTTTCGTGTACACAACTACATTAAAAACCTTGAGTACGAGGTTGGCGTGATAGCCCATTCCTGTGGTGTTAGGTCTCCGAGACAGTTAAATCGCTCACATGCGCGACTGGTGCAGGAAAATGGACATTCAGTTTCTCTAAAAGAACTTTTTCCTGATAAAAGCCCCCTGACAAACTCAATAAGCATCGAGTGAACTTCAGGACATAGAGCGGGTCAATCAGTCATTATTAACAATAAACCATTAAGGAGTTTTCGATGCAGGCAATTATGAAACTGGCATGCAAAGCGCAGTCACTATTAAACGCGACACGCGCCGTAGATTTCCTTGGCCCTCTCGCCTTACGTTTATACCTTGTACCTGTGCTCTGGATGGCAGGTAGCAAGAAACTTGCAAACATTGATAGCACAGCAGAGTGGTTTGGAAACCCCGACTGGGGGCTTGGTTTGCCCTTTCCTGAATTAATGGCATGGACAGCATCATTAACCGAAGCAGGCGGCGCCATTCTTTTATTCTTTGGTCTGGCCGTACGCTGGATATCCATTCCTTTAATAATCACTATGGTTGTTGCTGCTGTTACTGTGCATTTACAAAATGGCTGGCTGGCCATTGCTGAAGGCTCGGGTTTTTTTGCCAGCGAACGTACAGCAGGGGCTATTGATCGTCTTGACCGAGCAAAAGAGATATTGCGCGAAAACGCAAATTACGACTGGTTAACGGAAAATGGTAGCATTGTCATATTGAATAATGGCATCGAATTCGCGGCAACCTACACCATCATGTTACTGGTGTTATTCTTTGTTGGCCCTGGCAAAGCCAGTATCGATCATTTAATCAGCAAGCGTTTTGCCCACTGTGGATCATAACTATCGCTAGCATGAAAAATAACGACTATCTAATCCACGGTACCGGACTTGGTCTGCGCCGAGAAGTCATCGAAGAGATGAAGCAAATCACCACCGACCAGGTCAACTTTATGGAGGTTGCGCCTGAAAACTGGATCGGCGTCGGCGGTGCCTACGGAAAACAATTCAGAGAGTTCACCGAAAAATTTGATTTTGTGGTTCACGGTCTGTCGCTTTCTATCGGTAGCCCCTCACCGCTGGATGAAGAGCTGGTCAAACAAACCGGCAAGTTGATGAAGGATCATGGTATCAAGTTTTATTCGGAACACCTGACCTATTGCTCCGATGACGGTCATCTCTACGACCTGTTGCCCATCCCGTTCACTGAAGAAGCAGTACATTACGTAGCAGCACGTATTAAACGTGTGCAGGATATTCTTGGCCAGCAGATTGCTATGGAAAACGCTTCCTACTACACACCGGCACCGGGTAAGGAAATGGAAGAAATCGATTTTCTGAAAGCTGTACTCGAAGAAGCTGACTGTTCGTTGCTGCTGGACATCAATAATATCTACGTTAATTCTGTTAATCACCAATATGATCCGGTCAAATTTTTAAAAGCACTGCCTGCAGAACGTATTGCTTACGCGCACATCGCAGGCCACTATAACGAAGCCGATGATTTGATTGTCGATACTCACGGTTCAGATGTAATTGAAACCGTCTGGGATCTACTCGACAAAGCCTACGAACACTTTGGCGTATTCCCGACTTTACTTGAACGCGATTTTAATATTCCGCCGATACCTGAGTTGCTTCAGGAAGTTGACAGAATTACTCAGTATCAAAACAAATGGAATGAGAAAGGGAAGTTGTCCGTTGGCAGCTAACAGTTTGCAGTAAAAATCATGACAACACCTTCATTCCAACAAACCCAATATGAATTTACGGCGCACTTGCGTGATCCGGAAAATAATCCTGCGCCTGAAGGTATCGAAGACAGGCGTTTGGGCATCTACCGCGATTTACTTTTTAATAATATCGAAAGTTTTTTATCGGGTGGTTTCCCGGTCATTCGTAGTATCTACAGCGACGAAAACTGGCACCGCATGGTACGTGATTTTTTTGCCCACCATAAAAGCCACTCGCCTTATTTTCTGGAAATCAGCCAGGAGTTTCTGACTTATTTGCAGGACGAACGAGAGCCACAGGCGGAAGACCCGGCAGGCTTGCTCGAACTCGCGCATTATGAATGGGTAGAACTCGCGCTTAGCGTGTCGGATGAAGTTATCGACATGAATAACATCGACGCCAACGGCGACCTGTTAACAGCACATCCTGTTTTGTCCCCGCTTGCCTGGGCGCTGGCTTACCAGTTCCCGGTGCATCAGATGGGGCCTGATAATTTACCCGAACAAACTGGTGAACAACCCAACTACCTGGTGGTTTATCGTAATCGCAACGATGAAGTCAAGTTCATGGAAATCAACCCGGTGACCGCACGACTTATTCACCTGCTACAGGAAGATGAAACCTTGTCAGGCCAGCAGGCGCTGCAACAGATCACACAGGAAATGAATCACCCAAATCCTGATATTGTTATGCAGGGTGGTTTGTCTGCTTTGCAGGAATTACAGCAATATGGGATTATTCTTGGGACAAATTAGCAGCATACGCTAGAGTTGTTGTTCTAGCGTGAGCTGGGGTTTAGGGTTTGTCTTTTCCTGTTTTCTGAATTGTCTGTCTTACTTTTAAGCCCATGGTTTCGCCTGTTGGCGAGTTACTTTATTTTGCTTGTCCAAAATAAAGTAACCAAACAAAAAGACACCCCGAATACGTCGTGCCTGTAAAAAGCACAGGCATG
>QIHT01000164.1 GCA_003229115.1 Gammaproteobacteria bacterium
ACATGCCGAATAATTTATTCGCACAAAGGTTATGGCGTCACTATCTGGTCGTTTTGTGCGAATAAATTCGCACCTACAGATTACGTGGCAAACCACGGGGTATTACACCCACAGTGATTAATAAAAACATGATTAGTGATATTAGTAACAAGTTGCAGGTACAGGTAAAAGCTGCTTTTGATAAAAAAACAGCACTTCGAATATCTGCGGGTAATAGTAAGTCTTTTTATGGGCGAGGTGTTAAGGGTGAAGAAATCTCGGTCGCCGATCACGCTGGTATCATAGAGTATCGTGCCAGTGAGCTGGTGCTGACGGCAAGAAGTGGTACCTTACTTTCAGATGTCGAAACTGCGCTCGCGGAAAACAATCAGATGCTTGCCTTCGAGCCTCCAGCGCACGCACCTTCAGCAACATTAGGCGGCAGTATTGCCTGCGGGCTTTCCGGGCCGCGTCGGCCTTTTGCCGGTGCTGCTCGTGACTTTGTGCTTGGCACCACCATTATTAACGGTAAAGGTGAAACCTTAAAATTTGGCGGCCAGGTGATGAAAAACGTTGCCGGTTACGACGCATCACGTTTAATGGTCGGCGCTCAAGGCACACTAGGCGTCTTGCTTGATATCTCAATAAAGGTATTACCTAAACCTGAAACTGAACTCACCATAAGTTTCGAACAAGATTTTGAGACTGCACACAAAGCATTGCGTCAATGGATATTGCAAGGCCAACCCGTTACGGCCAGTTATTATTACAATGGAGCATTATCCATTCGCCTTAGCAGCACCGGTAACAGCGTTAAAAAAGCACACGAAATGATTGGCGGTGAACTTCGGCCCAACGACCTGTGGCAAAGCCTGCAACATCAAACACACGAATTTTTCAGCCGACACAAAAATCTCTGGCGCGTGTCTGTGCCTGCCTCTGCAAAATCAATTTTGGCAGACCAGCAACAACTCGTGGAATGGAATGGCGCACTACGCTGGGTTGCTTCCGATGAAGATTTATTCACGACTGCCAAAGATGTCGGCGGGCATGCGAGCAAATACCGCATGAATAGTGATAACGAGGAAAATATTTTTCAGCCTTTATCTTCAACCATGCTTTCTCTGCAACAACGCTTGAAGCATTCTTTCGATCCTGACAACATTCTTAACCCCGGCCGGCTATACCCCGAGTTGTAATGAAAACATCCATTACCAATCAGTACCTGGGAACACCACTCGGACAGGAAGCTAACCGCATCTTGCGCAACTGTGTGCATTGTGGTTTTTGTAATGCCACCTGCCCGACATACCAACTGCTTGGCGATGAACTTGATGGACCTCGCGGTCGCATCTATTTAATAAAACAAATACTCGAAGGTGAAACACCCACCGCTAAAACGCAGCAACATCTCGACCGATGCCTGACCTGTAGAAACTGTGAAACTACCTGCCCTTCCGGCGTGGAATACGGCAAGTTAATCGACATCGGTCGCAAGCTGGTAACGGATAATGTCAATCGTTCATTAACCCAGAAGCTGTTCAGATTTTCGTTGAGGAAGTTTTTATTATCTTCAGGTCTGTTCACTTTATCCTTAAAAATCGGACAACTGTTTAAACCCTTACTACCCGTAGCGCTTGGTCAAAGCATTCCTGCGCGCGTCAACCAAACACTTGACTGGCCAGTCAACGAACACGCACGAAAAATATTACTGGTAGAAGGCTGCGTGCAATCCGCACTGCAACCCAACATCGACAAAGCTGCAGCCATTGTTTTTGATCGTATAAAAATACAAAGTCTGCGCATCAAAGCATCAGGCTGTTGCGGTGCTGTCAGTCACCACTTAAATGCCGAAGAAGAAGCCCTCTCCTACATTAAGAAAAATATCGATACGTGGTGGCATTTCATTAGCACTGGATTAGTTGAAGCGATAACCATGACCGCTTCTGGTTGTGGCATCATGATAAAAGATTATGCATATATCATGGAAAACGATGCAGATTATGCAGATAAAGCTAAAAAGATTAGCAGCCTTTACAAAGACGCCTGCGAAATTATCGAACCGGAAAAATTGCAAGCCGGAAAAATAAACACACGTATCGCTTTTCACCCTCCATGTACGCTACAACATGGCATGAAGCTCAATGGAAAAATCGAACCTCTACTAAGCCAACTAGGTTATGAACTGGTCGATTTCACCAATAAACACTTATGCTGTGGTTCTGCCGGCACCTACTCCATTACACAGAAAAAGTTATCAGGCGAATTACGCAAAAATAAACTCAACGCGATAGAAAGCCAACAACCCGACATAATCGTCACCGCAAACATTGGCTGCCAAACCCATTTACAAAGTGGCACCAATACCCCGGTTAAACACTGGTTGGAGCTGTTAGTTTAATATCAGTGTGGGAACACTATTGGAACAGAATATTGATAAAAATTCCGCGTAATATTTGAGCAAGAAACTGACTTTTTACGAAAGAGCAAAAACCAACACAACATCGCACCTCAACATATTCAGCGGCCATGAGATTTTTCTCCAGCCATAAATAGCTAGTGCGAAAAACGCTGCAGCGTATCCTGCCGATAAAACAGACTAAACTGGTGATACACTTTTGGGTAATGTTTATACAACAGCGCAGGTTTCACAAAAAACACTTCGGTTAAAACTGAAAAAAACTCTGCCGGACTTTCAGCTGCATAGGGATCAATCGCGGTATGATGATGACGCTCAAGCTGATGATAAAGTTTTTTGTATGCCTCGGATAAAGTCAGCGTCCAGTTTTCAAAACTCATATCTTTATGCAAAAGCGGTAAACCATTTGCATTACCTGTGAGCATATCAAGCTTGTGTGCAAATTCATGTAAAATCACATTAGATGCTGAACCGTGTGGGTGAGCACCTGGCATAGCATCAGACCAGGATAAAATAACCGGTCCACGACGCCACGACTCCCCAGCGAGTGTTCGATGCGTTTCGTGCACCACGCCTATCTCATCAACTTCGTCCCTTTTAACAACAAATGCAGAGGGATAAACAATCACCTCATTCCATCCATGAAAGTAATCCAGATTGAGATTCAACACCAACAAGCACGCATGCGCAGCAATATAAATACGCATAGTCGATGTAACTTCTAAATCGCTTGCACCATTAATAGTTTTATCGTGCAAAAAAAGACTGGCTAGCTTTCGTAATCGACGCTGTTCTCGATGGTTAAGACGTGAAAGCACAGGCGCAGCTTTAATAGCTTCATGCCAATGCGAATACGGAATACGCGATCGGTACAACACATGTTGTAACCATGCCCGACGCAGGCGTCTCAACATATCAAACTTTTATCAAACAGCAAGTTACTTAGTCTATTAAAACTCTGAAGTCGAACGATGATATACCGTCGCATGACATTTTGGGCAAGGCGGAATTTTTCCGGCTTTATAAAAGTGCAGTTTTTCACCGCACTCATTACAGGCCAACGTGCCAGGCCCTGTAATTTCACCCGTATGGTATTCGGGATGATTTGCATTTTCTTTAAACTGCTGCAATCCAACTGTTGTCCTATCCGCAACATCCAGCAACATATCAAGGAACTTAAATTCCAGCAGTGATGTTTCAAAGCCAAGCCAGTCTTTTATTTCGCGCTCAGTCTGAGCGAGGTAGTGCATCGCATCACCAAGATCGCGTTTTAAATAATTGGCAAGTTTGTTTGCGTCCTCGTGCGAAACTTCTTCTAACTCCACCGCCTTGTTTTTTGCCTCATCAATGGCTTCGTGAACTAGTGACCCTGTCTTTTCTTTTGCTTTATTTAAACTTTTTGAGGCACGTTCGTACATTTTTTCATAGGCTTCGGCGAGCATATCTAACGGATTTTCCTGTTTTGGGTTTGTCATCTTTTTCTCCAATCTATTTCGTTATTAACTTGTTAGCGCCTATCATTTTGATATCTCAATCGCTAACAAATCCTGTTGCATGTACACGTGCCTGCAAAACTTTAATTTCATCAAGTAAATCCAGTGCCAGCGCTATACCCGCAAGATTAACACCAAGGTCACGCTGTAATCGCATAGCTGTATGCACCCTTTGTAAACTGGTTACTGTAAACCGCCACTGCGATTGCTCTCGGCCTGCCGGTTCGAGCGCGCCCTGCTCAACCAGTTCAATAACCCATTCAGCAGAACTTGAACATGCATGGCAAAGTTCATTCAGCGTCAGCTCGGTTTGCTCATCCAGCAGAATTCCTGTCAGTATTTTCTGATTCATAATAACTTACACCCCCATTTTACTGCGCGGGTTATATGGCAATTCCTGTTCCATTTTTTGATACAGTGCTTTTGCTGCGTCACTATCGGACGGTGGCAAAGTAATCTGCGGTATCACATAGAGATCACCCGCTTGTTTTGCAGGAATACCGCGTCCCTTCAAGCGCATTTTACGTCCACCCTGAGTATTTTTCTGTATTTTCATATCAACCGGGCCGTCGGGTGTAGGTACTTTTACGGTTGCACCCAACGCGGCTTCCCACGGCGTCACGGGCAGATCAAGATAAACATCGTGACCATCCACCCGGTACATACCGTGTGGTTTGAATTCAATTTCAAGATAGAGGTCACCAGCCGCGCCTTCACCCATTCCGGGTGAGCCCTGACCTGCCAGGCGAATACGTTGCCCCTGTTTAACGCCTTTAGGTATTTTGATATTAAGCGTGCGTGATTTTGTCGTCACATGGCCGCTACTATCCAGCTCGGGCGACTGTAATGTGACACTGCGCGTGGCACCCCGGTAAGCGTCTTCCAGATCAATCATTACCTTGGCATGATGATCTTCACCACGCGCGTGAAACCCTGCTTGCCTCTGCCCTGCGCCTGCTGATCTAAAGCCCTGACCAAACAACGATTCAAAAAAATCACTGTAATCAGAGGCATCACCTGCCGTGTAACCCCCGCCACGAAACTCAAAACCGGCATCCCAGTCAGGCGGTGGATTAAAGTCCTGCCCGGTCTTCCAGTTTGCACCCAATTGATCGTACGCTGCCCGTTTTTCCGGGTCTTTGAGTGCTTCGTAAGCTTCACCGACTTCCTTAAAGCGGTCTTCAGCATCAGCCTCCTTACTCACATCAGGATGATATTTACGCGCCAGCTTTTTATAAGCACGCTTAACCTCATCCTGACTGGCATCACGCGCAACGCCCATAATTTTGTAGTAATCTTTAAAGTCCATACACAGCTCCAACGAGCGGTTTAAAATCCTGAAATTTCAGGTTAGTTAGCAAGAAGAAAACCACAGTATCAAATATCTGTAATAGTTACCTCTAACCATGTGGTCACACATGACCTTAATCAATACCATACCAACATTAGTAAAAACTGCGAAGATGCTTGAGGAATTCCTGATAGTAAGCAGTAATAAATTCTCTGAACAACACTACAGAATCAATACATGCCCCACACTCGTAGTACCATCGCCACAATCGTGGCAGAATAGCCCACTTTCAGAATTCGAGACAGGACAGATCCATGGCTATTACTTCATTTAACCCTCCAGTACGCACCCTGATGGGCCCCGGCCCTTCTGACGTGCACCCTCGTGTCACCGGCGCAATGGCGCGGCCCTGCATCGGCCACCTCGATCCAGCCTTTGTTGGCATGATGGATGAAGTGAAAACCATGCTGCAATA
>QIHT01000206.1 GCA_003229115.1 Gammaproteobacteria bacterium
GACTCGACACCGGTTGGGACAACTTTGAAGTCGATATTGCCTCACTGGAAACACACTGGTACGGTGAATATACCTTGCTCTGGCAAAAACCGCCGTTTTACCGGGCAGCTGTTCAACCCGGCAGTAGCGGGCCCGTGGTGCAATGGCTAGATCAACAATTAACGCGCCTGTACGGCCAAAGTGACATACCAACTATTCACAACACCTATTCCGATGAACTGATATCAAGTGTTAAAAAATTCCAGCAGAGTAAAGGTTTAATTCCTGATGGTGTCGCAGGGCCATTTACGTTTATTCATCTGAACAGTGAGATTGGAACTGAAACCCCTTTACTCAGCACTAAAGACAGCTAGGAACATATAAAAATGTCTTATATTCTTGATGCCCTTAAAAAATCAGAACAGGATCGAGGTAACGACACCATACCCGGTGTACAAACTGTTCACTCCTCCAGCCTCAACTATCATCAGGAAAAAAAACCTGTCTGGCCATGGTTTCTGGCTGCCCTGGTCGCCATCAACCTGGTTGCAGTGATTTACTTTATCCAGTCAAAAGACAGTAAAGAACCGGTTGCAGCAATCCAGTCTAAAACTATTATCGAAAGCCCTGTACAAAAAAAACCGGTAGCGACTACTCCAGCACCAATAGTAATGACTTCGACGCCAGCAGCCACTGTTGTTGTCTCGAAAAAAGAAGCACCGGTTTTTGAAACACAGGTCATTCAACAAACTGAAACCATAGAGCCTGTATTTGAAACGGTTGACCTCCATGATTTACCGCTTAACGTAAGACAACACATCCCTGTTCTGGAATTTTCGTCCCATGTGTATTCAACCAATCCTTTACTAAGAAGTCTGGTGATCAATGGTCGATTTATGGAAGAAGGCTCCCAGATAAACAACGAGCTGGTTTTAACCGAGATTACTTCAGACGGTGCTGTTTTTGATTTTCAGGGGTATAGATTTAGTACCAGTGTATTGTCTGGCTGGAATTAGATTAGGTTAGTGCGCAAACTGGAACTGATACATTAAATGGATTAGTTCGCTTTTAACGCAGAGGTCGCAAAGACGCAGAAGACGCGGAGAAAAGCATATTATTTTTAACAGCGCCTACGGCGCAGTTAAAAATATAAAACTCTGCGCTCTCAGCGTCTTTGCGACCTCTGCGTTAAAAGCGAACTGCACAGGCAGGCATCAAAACTCGCAGGGCGCTTTCAAACGCAAAACTTTGCCTGTTTCTGGATGTAATAGCTCAATCGTTTCGGCATGTAACAACATGCGTTTTTCTGTTTCACTGTCATCACCATACAAACCATCACCAACAATTGTATGGCCGATAGCTTTACAGTGTATTCTGAGCTGATGCGTTCTACCGGTTACCGGTTTAAGTAATAAACGTGTTCGATTATTTTCAACACTAATCACTATCCAGTGAGTCGTTGATTTTTTGCCTTGCTGGTAATCAACAATTTGACGCGGTCTGTCGTCAGGGTCACCGCGCATGGGTATATCGATGGTGCCTTGTTGTTCGCTTAAAACACCATGTACTACGGCGATATATTGCTTGTTTATTTTTCTATCGTGAAACTGGCGGCTCAGGTTACGTTGCGCTTCAATGCCAACCGCCAACACCATGATGCCCGATGTATAACAGTCGAGCCGGTGAACCACTTTGACTTCTGGATTAATTTCCAGCAGACGTGTCGCAACACAATCCTGGTTGGCTTCACCGAGGCCTGGTACTGACAACAAACCTTCCGGTTTATCAACAGCGATTAAATACTCGTCCTGATAAATAATATTCATAAAATATATTGACTAAATAAACCCCGCAGCAAACTGGCGGGGTATTAATTGTAGGTGCGACTTTATTCGCACAAAGGTTATGGAGTCACTATCTGGTCGTTTTGTGCGAATAAATTCGCACCTACAGATTACGTGGCAAGCCACGGGGTATTTGAGAAACTTAGGCCGCAAAAAACGTGAATAAGGTCAAAAACGAACCAACTGATTTTTTTTTGCGGCACGCTCTTTCTTTGCCCTGATTATAACTCTGTGGGATAGCATGTTCCGGAAAACTTCCGGGGGATAATGTTCTTAAAATTCAACAAAAAAAGGGGGAGCGAACTCCCCCGGAATATGTAAAGCAGAAGCTTCACTTGCACATGAAATCAACTACTCAAGCACTTCAAAATTCTCGTCACTGCTACGTCGACCTGAGCCGGCACGTCGATCACCACCGTTTTTGTCAAAACGAATACTTGCCCGTTGATCTTTTTTCACTCTTCTATCTGAGCCAGCGCGTCTCTCGATATCAACAGGAACCGGTGAATCCGAAAAAAACTCAACATTCGTCATACTCATAATAACCTCCGTCTATCCTTCAGCTCCAGATAAACAAATCTTGCAGCCATGTTGTCTATAGACAGAAAAAAACGAGTATGGTTCGGTAGTTTTTTACCGATAAATGCGGCCTATTTCAGCTCGGCAATCACCTGTTTGGCATCAGCCACCAGAGGATGTTTCGGGTTATCGCTGACAAAGGCCTGCAATGCATCTACACCACACCAGGTTTATTCTGGCCCAGGCCACCGTAACTGATACCCAGCGCAAATTGTGCATTAGGCTTTAAATCACTACCATCATGGGTTTCAATAAACGCCGAAAGTGCTTTAACTGCTGCCTGAAGATCCCCATCTTCAGCAAATTGCTGGGCTTTTGTGTACTCGGTCAATTCCTTGATGTAATCCGGATCATCGGTCTTGTCATCCATCCAGTACGGGTTAATCAAGCTATCCGTCGTTTCAGCTCCACGTATTCCCGCGGTTACCGCTGTCCGGTGTCGATTTCGGTTGTTTACCTGTGGATTGAGAGCGCGCAACCTGCCCCAGACTTTGTATAACAGGCCTTTGAATACACTGGTTTGCTCGGTTTTGACAATAACCTGATTATCACTGCTGGCTTGCTCAGCCGCGAATGACAGTGCCGGCACCAGCAATGCCATGGTCAGTACACATATTAGCTTTTTCATCTCGATACCTCCTGTAAAAAACTTTGCAGCCTCTAAATAATAGGGCTAAATAGCAAAAATAAGGTAGATTTGCATCACAATTTTAATCCCAGCTATCGGGCTATTTAGTCGATCCTGAATAAGCCTTCCCTGGCTTATTCAGGAGTCGCAACAAAAATGCTTAACGTAAAAGTATGATTTTACTTGCATTATTTGTTGCTCCCATTTGCCTACCGGCAAATGTGGGGTCATCCATGACCCCAACGTCGTCCAGAAAAACGCTGGGACAGTAATAAAACTGGACCGAAATAATGCGTGTTCTTTAATTTAACACTTTGTTTTTATTGCTCGTTAACGTTTTTCAGGAGCGACTAATTACTGAGTAATTTAATATAGCCGGCATATTTCTTGCCAATACCGCTATCAATCATCGCCGCCTCTTCGTACTTGCCACTGGCCAGCTGCAGATCACCCATTTTGTAGTGCGCCATGGAGAGGTTCATCTTGACCCCGGCATCATTGACCGCCAGTTTCTCGGCATAACTGTAACTCTCTATGGCACGCTCATAATCGGTTTCACTAAAATATATATTGCCCCGATTATTAAATACCGCGCTGTTGTTAGGCTCAACGCTAAGTATTTCTTCAAACTCTTTGTTGGCAGCATCATACAAACCGTACCTGGCAAAGATAATAGCAACTTGCATACGCGCTTTCATATTACCGGGGTCAACACTGACCATCGCCCGATAAGGACTTACCAGACGGTCCAGACTTTTTTCGAGTAATAATTTTTTTTCACGATCCACAATGGGCGAGACGTGTGCTTTTTCCGGGATCTTTATCGAGTAAGTTGCCGGTTTCAAAGTTACCGGTTTGTATTCTGACCAGGCCGTCTTTAACGGGATGACTTTAAGTTTATTATTCGCCAGATATTTGTGATACTTGCGCGCACCTTCTGCCCAGGCTTCAGCAAAAGTCGTACCAATCATGGTGGCTTCTACCGGTATCCAGACCTTACCATCACGTATTGCAAGTAAGTCATCGTCCAGACTAATAAGCTGGCGTTCAGTTTCCGATAAACCCGTGTTAAACATCATCAACAGATGACCCGGCACATCCAGTATGGCAGTTTCTATACCCATGTTCTCCAAACCGGTGCTCATCAGTACCGACAAATCGTCACAGTCGCCGCTCTTGAGTTTTAATGTTTCGCGACTGAACTGCACATAGTCCACACTGGTTTCCGAAACACTGGAGTAGGGTGTATTCGGGTCGATCACGTACTTGATACCGTGCGCGGTGAAGATATCGAACAATGTCATTGCTGTTAACAGAGAGCGATCAATCGCATCTGCTTTGGGTTTGTTTTCGTTTAGCGATGTTCTGACAAAATCACGCAGAGTGTCATCTTTAGGAGTGACGAAAGAACCCACCATGTTGGTGCGGCCCCAGACAATGGCGTTCTTGCCATAAATTGTCATTGGCTGTGTTACGTTGATGGAATCATTACGGCCATCACGGACAAAGTTAACCGCAACTTCTACCTGCACACCGGTGTCTTCATCAATTTCCAGAATCTGGTTATTAAAGGTGGCGCGTAAAGGAATCTCTTCTTCACTGTTAGCTTTCAATATGGGGATTTCCGTGGTTGCCGGAAAATCCATGTAGCCTTTAATTGTGAAAGTTAATTTCAGATTACCGTAGTCCTGTGCACTGGTATTTTTCACTTTCACATAACCAACAGGCTCTTTGGCATATTGTTTATACGCTGCTGAAAAAACCTGGTCGATACGTAAATCCCTAAGTACAATCTGAGGTGCATTGGATTTAAATTCCTGTGATTTCTTTTTCTCGGCATAAGCCGTATCCAGTGCCAGTTTGTTCTCGACACTCGGATCCAGTTCTACCGCTTTATCATAAGCTGCAATCGATTCATCAAATAAACGACGTTGCGAATAAAGTGTTCCTAAAAGCACGTAAGGCGCTGCTGAAGTCGCATCCAGTAAAGCTGCTTTTTCCAGGGTACCTTTAGCCTGATCAAACATACTGTTTTCTACATAGAAAGAACCCAGCCTGGTGTGTAAAATCTCCGAGTTCTTTTCAATCGCCATCGCCTGTTTAACAAAATCAATCGCCTTGCCGTTTTTACCTTGTTTGTTAGCAATGTCAGCTTGCAATGCCAATGGCCATGGACTGCCTGGCTCCAGTTTTGCTGCTGTTGCCGCGTTGGCCACCGCCTGATTATAAGCACCGGAACGAAGTTGTGCCTGTGCCAGCTTAAAACGCGCATCAAAATGATCCGGCCTCAGGTTGGCCGCAATCTCAAAACTTGTTACAGCTTCAGCATATTTTTCCGCTTCAAAATCCAGCACACCTAAACGGTAAGCTGCTTCAAACGAGTTCTTGTCGCCTTCTACCGCACTCACCAGCGCGCCACGCACTTTGGTGTTCTGATTCATCTTGATGTAAACATCAACCAGTGCCAGCCATGCCGCTGCGTTAGTTGGGTCAGCTCGTGTCGATTTATTTAAAGCCAGTAATGCTTCACCCTGTTTATCAGTTGCGAGTGCAGTAATGCCCAGCAAATATTGGCCTTCGGCCGCGGTCTCTTTTTGACCGGCAAGTTTGATCGCAATATTTCTTACCTGGTCATATTGCTTGAGCTCCAGATGGCTGTGCGCAAGTGCGAGTTGTGCTTCACTATAATCCGGCTTTAACTCAAGCGCCTTGTTTAAACTTTCTACAGCATCTGTGTGTTTAGCCATTTCCTGGTAAACCACACCACTCTGGTACCAGACCTCGGCATTTTCAGGATCAATCGAAACCGCTGTTTTGAATTCAGCCAGACCTTTATCAGGAATACCCAACTTGACGTAGGCCTTACCCATCAAAAAATGCGCTTTAATATTGTTCTCGTCTTTTTCCAGGGCTTGTTCGAGACAGGTGACCGCGCCGATGGCATCACCCATTATGAGACTGAGCTCGCCACAATAAACAATAGTATCAATGCTGGCTGTATCATCAGCAATCACTTTATCGATGACCGCTTTGGCTGCAACGTAGTCCTTAACCCCTACCAATGCGCCAACCTGCAGGTTTAACCCTTCAGCCTCATAACCCTCAAACACTGACAGTTCCCTGAAATATGCCACAGCATCCTCAATCCTGCCCAACTCCATAACCGACAGACCCAGATACTTCAGCACTTCCCCGTTATTTTTATCCTGTTCGTACGATGCGCCAAATATTTCCGCAGCTTTTTCGTAATTCATGTCGCGGTAATACGCGTAACCCGCCTGAAACACATCTTCGCGAACATTGGAAGCATTACCCTCTACCCCAAAACCACTGACGGCGCTCACCTGGTAAAAACGATGTGTAAATGCGCTCTTGTGTTCAATCAGCGCTGCCAGACCATCAACGTCAGTCAGGTATTTGAAAGGCCCCGCCTCTTCACGTGAGGCATATACCTTATAACGACTAATATAACTGCCCGGCACTCTCTGCCATGCCAGCCTGGTTTGTTTTGTTGAACCGTTGATAGCCAGTCCACCCAGCCTGGCGGGCAACTGCATGTATTTGTAATTGAGCAGTGCTTTTTTCTCGCTGTCATAAACACTCACCACGGTTTTACGCGCAGGGGCAACCGATAAAGTCACCGGCTCTTTCATGCCGGCGCGATGTTCTGTTGCCGCGCCCAGTGAAATAACCCGAGTCGGCCCACTGTAAACCTGGATATGCGCCCGATTGTTCTCGGTGGCACACAGAATATAGAGGTTCTCATCAGCATCAATCGCAATATCGTAGATTTCGTCGAAGCTGTTTTCATCGCCTTCCACGCCACCAATCTTGTACAACAATTTATGACTGGCTGCGAAAACCAGTATCTGCTTTTTAGATTTTTCCAGTACAAACAGATTATCGTTGCTATCAACCAGCACCTGGGTCGGTTCATCAAAAATCGACTCGCCTTGTTCCGGGTTACTGATATGCTCCAGAAAAATGCCGTCTTTTGAAAATATTTGTATACGTTGATTGCCCGTGTCTGCAACATAAATTTTATCTTTATGCAGGAACACACCTTGAGGCGAACTCAGTTGGCCACTTTCACTGCCGGAAGCACCTGCCTGATAACGTAACTTACCGTCCAGCTTATAAATCTTGATGCTTTCACCATCCAGTAACACCACGTCCTGATCAACAACCGATGCTGCAAGCGGATTTTCAAATGGGCCGGTAAACTCTTTGACAGGCCGGCCTGAACTATTAAACACGGCAACTTTATTTGCATCCTGGTCGAGACAAAGCACGTTACCGCCTTGCAAACGATACGAAGCATCACACTTCACTTTAATCGTGCGCTCATAACCCACTGTTGGTAAGTGTCGCTGAACAAGTGGCTTACGCCCAGTTGCAGGTAGCCGATAAATTTCTATTTTTTTGTTCTCACTGTCGGCCACGGCCAGCTGACTGCCCGGTAGTGGTGCCAGACTGGTAATTTGCTGAAACTGCCCGCGCTGTTCACCGCGACTACCAAAAGACGACACCATTTTGTTTAACTGCCAGTCGATCTGGTAGACACGGCCATTGCTGTTATCCGCCAGATAAATCAGACCGGTATCGTCCACCGCCATGGCCGCCAGTTCAGGGGAGCTGCCTGTTATTTTTTTGATTTTTTCGGCAGTCAGGCGCTTAATCAGAGAACCATCGTAACCATAAATAGAAACGATGCCATCGTCCCGAGTTTCCAGCACATACACTCTTTCCCGCGGGTCGATAAACACCTGCACCGGCTCTTCTAGTGCCTGGCCTTCTTTAGCACCTTTTTTGCCGATGGTTTTGATGAATACCCCATCATTTCCAAACACCGAAATTCGGCCATTGTCTTTATCAGCAATATACAGGCGTCGGTTATTGGACCAGGCAACACCCGATGGACTGCTCAACAGACCCTCATCACTGCCACTCAAATCGAATTTTTTAATCAGCTTGCCATCAAGACCGATAACGGCAACGCTACTATCACTGGAATTAGTCACAATCAGGCTATCGGCATCTTTACGTACCAGCCCCATCACACTTTCTGACTCAAAGAGACCCTGTTTTTGCCCGACAGTTTGTAGGTCACACCGGCTTTACCCTTGAATTCGGTCATCACACCCTTTTCAGAATCAACAATCAGCAGGGTACCTTCGCTGCCAGCAATCATGGCCGAGATTTTTTCAAAAACGATGCTTTTACCGTCTGCCTTGATGGTTCTATCCAACGAGACCGCAGCATAGGTCGAGGCCGAAACAAGCAGGCAGATAGACGCCATCAGCGGGGTAAACAAGCGAACAGAAAGACGTAGCTTCAACGGAAGTCTCCTAGATATTTCAAGCGTTTATAAAGTATCAGGCAATCAGGATACGCCGAATACCAGCTCGATATCAAGCGGGCGGAAAGCGGTACAAACCAGAGTCATTTTAAACTCGATTGCTACCCCTGAATTGCCTCAAGGTACAGTTAATATATAGCTCAATTGGTGCCTGTAAGCAGCAAAATTACCTCTGAAAACTAGTCCTTAGTCCCTCCCTAGTCCTTAGTCCCTGGCTACCCAGGAAGACGGATAAACTGAGAAGCCTTTTCTATAACAAACGCCTTAAACTCCTGCGCTACCGGCGATAGCCGCTTACCCTTGCGTTGCAAAATATACCACTGGCGGCTGATAGGAAAATCCTCTACATCCAGCATCTTGAGCCGCTGCGTTTCCAGCTCCAGCTCCAGCGTATGGATTGATACGATACCCAGTCCCAACCCCGCTTCTACCGCTTGTTTGATAGCCTCGTTACTGGTCATCACAATACCGGTATTAAAACTCACGCCATACTGATCAAAAAAACGCTCAATGGCAAAACGTGTGCCCGAGCCCATTTCACGCACCACGTAATGCTCATGGGAAAAATGGGACAGCGGGATATTCTTTTCTGCGACCAGTGGATGATTAGATGGAGCAATCATCACCAGGGGGTTTTCCATGATCTCTTCAGCATCAACGTCGAGGCCTTCGGGAGGCTGCCCCATGATCACCAGATCGCGCTCATTCTGCTCAAGTTGGTGTCTGAGTGCTTCGCGGTTGGTGATATCCAGACTGATAGTAATGCCTTCATGTTGCCTGGAAAAAGCTGCCAGTAAGCGTGTCACAAAGTGGCCGGCCGTGGTCGCTACCGAGATTGAAAGCTCGCCGCGCTCTACACCTTTAATTGCCTCAAAAACTTCGTCAGCTTCATCCAGCAAATCAGACATATGCCGGCCATATTGCCGCATATGCTGGCCAGCCTCGGTCAAATGAATTTTTTTACCCACCTGTTCAAACAGAGGAAGCCCAACATTGCTCTCTAACTGTTTGATTTGCATAGAAACAGCAGGCTGACTCATATACAGCTCCTCAGCAGCACGGGTATAATTCTGCAGCCGGGCGTCGTAATGTTAAATGCATCCCCCGATTTTATCATAAGTATTTACTTATTGTTATAATCAGAAATATTGAATTGTAATTATAGTTGGGTCTCACTATACTTCTCTGCCTTGTCGCGTTGACTTGGAAATTCAAAACTGATCGGCGTTATACTGATTGGCTCCTCAAAGTTCACGTACAACAGAATTACATAATATATTTTGTCGTTAGGAGGCAATGAAGATGGCTAAAACCTATAACGCGGGCGTAAAAGAATACCGCGAAACGTACTGGACACCCGAATACACTGTAAAAGAAACAGACATTCTGGCTGTTTTCAAAATTACACCGCAAGACGGTGTTCCTCGCGAAGAAGTTGCTGCTGCGGTAGCGGCTGAATCTTCAACCGGTACATGGACTACTGTGTGGACCGATTTGTTAACAGACCTGGATTATTACAAAGGTCGTTGTTATGCCATTGAAGACGTACCAGGTGATGACACTTGCTTCTACGCTTTCATCGCTTACCCAATCGATCTGTTTGAAGAAGGCTCAGTGGTAAACGTTCTGACCTCACTGGTGGGTAACGTATTCGGCTTTAAAGCACTGCGTGCGCTTCGTTTAGAAGATATCCGTTTCCCAATTGCTTACGTCATGACCTGTAATGGTCCACCACAGGGTATTCAGGTAGAACGTGACATCCTTAACAAATACGGCCGTCCTTTCCTGGGTTGCACGATTAAACCTAAACTGGGCCTTTCTGCTAAAAACTATGGTCGAGCTTGTTACGAAGGTTTACGCGGCGGTCTTGATTTCACGAAAGATGACGAAAACGTTAACTCACAACCATTCATGCGTTGGAGAGCTCGTTTTGACTTCGTCATGGAAGCGATTCATAAAGCAGAAGCTGAAACCGGTGAGCGTAAAGGTCACTACCTCAACGTTACCGCTCCTACGTTTAACGAAATGATGAAGCGTGCTGAATACGCGAAAGAGCTTGGCGCGCCTATCATCATGCATGACTACCTGACCGGTGGTTTAACAGCAAACACGGGGCTGGCACAATGGTGTCAGGATAACGGTATGTTGTTGCACATTCACCGTGCTATGCACGCGGTACTTGACCGCAACCCGCACCACGGTATTCACTTCCGCGTACTTACTAAAGTGCTTCGTTTGTCTGGTGGTGATCACCTTCATTCAGGTACGGTTGTTGGTAAACTGGAAGGCGACCGTGACGCAACGTTGGGCTGGATTGACACAATGCGCGATTCATTCATTAAAGAAGATCGTTCACGCGGTTTATTCTTCGATCAGGATTGGGGTTCTATGCCTGGCGTAATCCCGGTTGCATCGGGTGGTATCCACGTATGGCACATGCCTGCACTGGTTAGCATCTTTGGTGATGACTCATGTCTACAGTTCGGTGGCGGCACATTAGGTCACCCCTGGGGTAACGCTGCTGGTGCGGCTGCAAACCGTGTTGCGGTTGAAGCCTGTGTTGAAGCACGTAACTCTGGTGTTGAGCTTGAGAAAGAAGGTAAAGATATCCTTACTAAAGCTGCTAAGCATAGCCCTGAGCTTGCGATTGCAATGGAAACCTGGAAAGAAATCAAATTTGAATTTGATACAGTTGACAAAATTGACGTAGCCCATAAATAAC
>QIHT01000071.1 GCA_003229115.1 Gammaproteobacteria bacterium
TCATCGACCCTTTCTGCGAAGAAGTCACCATGAACCTGCGCTGCGATATCATTGAGCCCAACGACATGCAAGGTTACAACCGTGACCCGCGTTCGATTGCAAAACGCGCGGAAGCCTATCTGAATTCAACCGGTGTTGGCGACACGGCTTACTTTGGCCCAGAAAACGAATACTTCGTTTTCGATAGTGTGCAATGGGGCGATGAAATGGGTGGCGCTTTCTACAAGATCGGTTCTGAAGAAGCGGCATGGAACACCGGTGCTGACTATGATGGTAATAACATGGGCCACCGTCCTGGTGTTAAAGGCGGTTACTTCCCGGTACCACCTATCGATTCATTGCAGGATCTGCGCTCTACCATGTGTCTGACCATGGAAGAAATGGGCTGCGAAACAGAAGTGCATCATCACGAAGTAGGTACTGCCGGACAATGTGAAATTGGTGCTGTGTTTAACACCCTGGTACGCAAAGCTGACGAAGTTCAGATTTACAAATATGTCGTACACAATGTTGCACATGCTTACGGTAAAACAGCGACTTTCATGCCAAAACCAATGGTCGGTGACAACGGTAATGGTATGCATGTTCATATGTCGATTTTCAAAGACGGCGAAAACACTTTTGCTGGTGATTTGTACGGCGGCTTATCAGAGACTGCCTTGTTCTATATTGGCGGCATCATCAAACATGCAAAAGCGATTAATGCGTTTGCTAACTCTTCCACTAACAGTTACAAACGTCTGGTACCCGGCTTTGAAGCACCCGTTATGCTGGCTTACTCTGCTCGTAACCGTTCTGCTTCTATTCGTATTCCTTACGTCTCTAGCCCTAAAGGTCGTCGTATCGAAGTACGTTTTGCTGACTCAACTGCCAACCCTTACCTGTGTTTCGCAGCAATGCTGATGGCTGGCCTTGATGGCATCCAGAACAAAATTCACCCGGGTGATGCAATGGATAAAGACCTTTATGATCTTCCTCCTGAAGAAGAAGCAGCAATCCCACAGGTTGCTTTCTCTTTTGATGAAGCACTCAAAGCTCTCGACGAAGACCGCGACTTCCTTAAAGGTGGCGGTGTATTCGATGACGACACCATTGATGCCTTCATCGCACTTAAGAGCGAAGAAGTACAGCGCTACCGTGCTTCTGTACATCCTTGTGAATTTGACATGTACTACAGCGTTTAACTTCAGGTTTCGGACTCCAGGCTTCAGGCCATAGGTGAACCTCTGAAAACCCGCCTGTTTAATAACAGGCGGGTTTTTTTGCGTGTGGCAGTAATTAGGTCTATGCTCTAGTCATGTTGCGAACTTTACATTTAATACTATTTTTACTTATCTCTTTTTCTGTGCAGGCAGCACTCTATAAAGGCGTCGATGCCGAAGGCAATGTGACCTTCTCTGACAAAGAAACACCCAATGCTAAAAAAATCCCAATGCCAATACCCAATATCATCAAGATGCCCAAACCCAAACCTGCCAAGAAAATAGCCGAAGAGGACAAGGGCAACTACGAATCTTTTACCATTGAGCAGCCAAAAAACAATGCCACACTACGCGCAAGCAATGGCAACGTACCTGTCTCTTTATCGCTCACACCAAAACTGGACACGGCTTCGGGTCACAGAATCTCAATTCTTGTAGATGGCAAAACGGTAGTCAAGGGTGTAACAACACTATCGGCACAACTTCCCAACATTGATCGCGGCAAACATACCATCAGCGCCGTGGTTAAAGACAAGGGCAGCAAAACCCTCATTTCCAGTAATAACGTGATACTTCATCTGATACGCAAAACAGAACTGCAACCCACTGGTCAGGGTACAGGGCCCTCTAATCCTGATGGTAGCCCGATTAAACCGGGACCGAACAGTCCTGCCTTCAGACCCGGGCCCATTATTCCCGCACCCAGCGGCCCCTGAGACCAAAGCTTAAAAACCCTTCTTTGCACCAATATGGTGCGCTATAATAACCGGTAGAACATTCTGTTGTAGGAGCGGCTTTAGCCGCGAATGTACGTCCAGACTCAACAATTATTCGCGGCTAAAGCCGCTCCTACGAATTTTAATTTAGGCCATTTTTTTGTAAATCCAGAAAACCGGTTCAGTGGTTGTTTTTATTTCCTATGCCAAAAACTACACAGCATTCCATCGAAAACATTATCGACAACCTGCACTCTGCTGTTGTTGTGGTTAACCAGGATCTGTCGATTGAATACATGAATCCTTCTGCAGAAATGTTGTTTCAGATTAGTGACACTCGCGCCAGGGGACGCTCATTAAAAAAGCTGGTCATCGATGAACACGAATTCATTGACCGTATAGAACGCTCGATGCAATCACATCACCCTTTTTCCATGTACGAAGCCGAACTCAGAATTCGCACCGGACAGTCCGTCGTCCTCGACTACATGACATCCCCCATTGAATACCGGAGCAGCGGGCAGTACCTGTTACTCGAATTTGTTAATCCCGGGCGACTTAGAAAGCTTGCACAAGATAAAGCTTTACTAAACCAGAACGAAGCCAGCCGCAGCCTGTTGCGCGGGCTTGCCCACGAAATCAAAAACCCGCTGGGCGGTTTACGTGGTGCTGCACAATTACTGGAACGTGAACTTGAAACTGAAAACAACAAAGACTACACCCGTATTATCATTCGCGAAGCCGACCGCCTGCAATCGTTAGTCGATAGAATGCTGGGCCCAAGAGACGTACCTGACAAAACTCCATTGAACATTCATAAAGTACTCGAACATGTCCGCCAACTGGTTCAGGTAGAAAATGATACTGTAAAATTTATTATCGACTATGACCCGAGCTTGCCCGACATCATTGGCGATGAGTCCATGCTGATTCAGGCTGTTTTGAACATCACACGTAACGCAGTTGCAGAAGTAGGCCCGGATGGCGAGATAACTTTTCGAACAAGGCCGCTTCGCAACTACACGATCGGCAATAACACTTACCCTCTGGTCGCAAAAATAGATATTATTGATAATGGTGCAGGCGTTCCCGAAGACCTTAAAGAAAAAATATTTCTTCCCATGATTACCGGCCGCGCAGATGGCACCGGTCTTGGACTTTCTATTGCGCAATCGTTAGTCAATCAACATGATGGTTTAATTGAATACGACAGTATTCCTGGCGAAACCACCTTTACACTGTTGCTTCCCCTGAATAATGATACCGAGTAAACACTATGACTGATACCGCACAGGTCTGGATAATCGATGATGACGATTCAATACGGTGGGTTTTGCAAAAAGCATTAGAACAGGCTGGCATGCAGGTCACCAGCTTTAGCAGCGCAGAGGGTGTTCTTGATCAGCTTCAATTATCAGAACCTGACACTATAATAACGGACATACGTATGCCCGGCATGGACGGCCTGAGTTTGTTATCGTCTCTCTCGGAATCCTATCCGCAAATACCGGTTATTATTATGACTGCGCACACAGACCTTGACAGTGCTGTCTCGGCTTACCAGGGCGGTGCTTTCGAATATTTACCCAAACCTTTTGATATTGATGAAGCCGTTGCACTCGCGCAACGCGCGTATGCAAAAAAACATGAATCTGCTTCCAGCAGTAACACCTCACCCAGCGACCTGCCAGAGATTATTGGTGAGGCGCCGGCCATGCAGGAAGTATTTCGCGCAATCGGACGTTTATCAAAATCCAATATCAATGTTTTAATTACCGGCGAGTCTGGTACAGGCAAGGAACTGGTTGCACTTTCCTTACACAAACATAGCCCACGTGCTCACGCTGAATTTATTGCACTTAATACCGCGGCCATACCTAAAGACCTTTTAGAATCAGAGCTTTTTGGCCACGAAAAAGGCGCCTTCACTGGCGCGCAAACACAAAGGAAAGGACGCTTTGAACAGGCCAACGGCGGCACCTTGTTTCTCGATGAAATTGGTGACATGCCCGCAGACCTGCAAACCCGCCTGTTACGCGTACTCGCCGATGGAGAGTTTTACCGCGTTGGAGGACATGCACCTATTAAGGTTGATGTACGTATCATTGCAGCCACCCATCAGAATCTTGAACAACGCGTAAAACAGGGCCTGTTCAGAGAAGATCTTTATCATCGCCTCAATGTTATTCGAATACACCTGCCACCTCTACGTGAACGCCGCGAAGACATTCCCGCATTACTCAGGATGTTTTTGCATCGCGCTACCAAAGACCTGAGCATGCAAGCCAAAACTCTTCTGCCTGAGACAGAACAATATTTATCAAGCCTTGACTGGCACGGCAATGTTCGTCAATTAGAAAACACCTGCCACTGGTTAGCTGTGATGACATCCGGTCAAAACATCCATCTATCTGACTTGCCCGATGATCTAACTAACAATGACGACACATCCCAGGCTTCAACTTCGACCGGATGGCAACAATCAATGAGAACCAGTGTCGCGAAATTATTAATATCAGGAAAATCCGATCTCGCCAATGAGATCATTCCCGATGTTGAGCGCATATTAATAACTGCTGCACTTGAAAAAACCAAAGGCAAAAAGAACGAAGCGGCAAAACTTCTGGGCTGGGGAAGGAATACGTTAACCCGAAAAATCAAAGAACTTAAAATATAGTTGGCAGTAGGCAGTCATCAGTTGGCAGAAAAATCAAAGCCCATTTAAACCGCCAATTTTTTTAAAATTACTGCCAACTGAAGACTGCCAACTTAAAACTATTTCTTAATGCACTTCATATAGGCATCTTCCAGAACATCCGTTTCATACGCGGCTTTAAATTCTTCAGTGGAGCCGGTATAAAGTATTTTGCAATTATGTAATACCGCTATTCGATCGGCCAGTTCATCGACATCGGCTAAAACATGTGAACTAAAAAAAAGACTACCGCCCTGTTTTTTTATTTTATGAAGTTGTTGTTTGAACAATACTCTTGCTTTCGGATCTAGCCCGCTCATGGGTTCGTCCAGTATTAATAAAGATTTTCCGCTTAACAAACATGAAGCCAGGCCCAGCTTTTGTGTCATGCCTTTAGAAAGTTTACTCACCGATTCTTGCATGGTGCTTTTATCCAGCTCGATAGCCGCCAGCATTTCATGCGTTTTTTCTTCTGTGCTTTTACATCCATGTAACTGCAACATGTAGCTGATGAAATCCTGTCCTTTAAGATGTGGTGGTGGAGAAAAACGGTCGGGTAAATAGGCAATGTTTTTTCTCGCAGAAACCTGCCTGTGTGACCGATTAAAAATCCTGATCTGTCCGGAATCTATCGAAGTAAGATCCAGTATGGCTTTAATCATGGTGGATTTTCCACTGCCGTTCATGCCAACCAGACCAAAGAACTCACCTTCGTTGACCGCTATGTCTACGCCATCAAGTACCCGCTTCGAGCCAAAGGTTTTTTTTATATTTTTACATTCAATCGCTTTCATGATGGGCATCTAATAATTTTTAGCAAAAAAAAGAGCCCTCATCAAAGGGCTCTTTTTTAGCGTGATCTCAATGTATTAATTAGAAATTTCTAAAAACAGCTGCGCAATTATCAC
>QIHT01000166.1 GCA_003229115.1 Gammaproteobacteria bacterium
TTTAAAGAAATTGTTGCCGAGGCCAGCAAAACCATCACTGAACTCATGCCCTGGGATGTGGATGAACGCATCAAGGAAAATAAAAACCTGTTAATTGTCGACATTCGAGAAGAGTGTGAATTTTCAAGATTCCACATCAAGGGCTCGATGTTAGTACCCCGCGGCATTCTTGAGTCTGCCTGCGAAGACGAATACGAAGATGCCATACCAGATTTAGTCAACGGTCGTGACAAAGAAATTGTCGTCATATGCCGTTCAGGCTTACGCAGTGTCTTAGGCACCCAAATGCTGCAAATGATGGGATTTACCCACATCAGCTCCATGAAAACCGGGCTACGTGGCTGGAATGATTACGAGCTACCGCTTTATGACCGGGAACAGAAAAAACTGGATCCGGATGATGTTGATGAAATGCTAACCGCAGGTTTTGTTTCTGAGCTCATGCATCCGGATAGACGCACTATAAAAGCGTAGTGAAAAACGAAAAGTGAAAAGTGAAAAATATAAAAAAGGCAGTGAATAGCTTTGATTTTTTTCACTTTTCACTTTTCACTTTTCACTATCTCTCCCATAATGCTTCCTATCCTTACGTCGCTTACCCGCTTGCTGCGTAATCACTCCACGAATTACTTCCTGCCCGCTAATCTCAATCGTGTCGTATAAATCATTCAACGGTTGCAGGTAATACTTATCGTCAATAATGCGTAACTGGCGAAAAATATATTCATTGTCATACTCTGCCATCACATAACTGCCATCACGAATAGCACCTGCCGGATCGATAATGATAATGACGCCTTCCTTAAATTCCGGCAACATGCTGTCGCCCAACACACGTAACGCATAGGGTTCGCTTTCACTGCAACTGCCTGAGCTTTCTATTGACATAATACCCTTAAAATTTTAGTGATAACTTATTGATTTATGAGAAGTATTTTACCCCAGCACGGCGAAAACCACCACCGCCACCGGTATACCTGAATCATATTCTGTGTGAATATATACACACTGGATTGATTACCCTTTAAAGCCCTGGCCAAAAATGAGCGATACCACCATCAAGAGGGATAAATTCGTTTCCCTGACCTACACCATTACTGACGCTTCTGGTGAAGTTCTGGAATGCGTCGACCTGCCCATTGAGTACGTGCATGGCAGAGACAGGCAGGTTATTGAAAAGATTGAAAACGCATTGCTTGGCAAACAGCAAGGCGACGAATTAAGCGTTTCATTGAGCACTGAGGAGGGATTTGGTGAACACCAGGAAGAATTAACCTTTACTGATGATATCGACAATGTACCTGCACAGTTTCATCAGATTGGTGCCGAGGTTGAATTTCAGAACGACCGGGGCGAAACACAAATATTCAGAGTCGCCAAAATTGAAGATGGCAAACTCACCGTGGACGGCAACCACCCTTTTGCCGGCAAGGCCATTACCTACAATATAAAGGTGATCGAGGTTCGTGACGCCAGCGCTGAAGAACTCTCTAACGGCGTCACCGATTCTGCTCGATTACATTAAAAAAGCCTTATAAATCTGACACATACAAAAATACATGCGTGTTTTTTATGGGGTCATAAAAGCCTTTTTTGCTGAAAACATGTGCCAATTAGGGTATCCTCGCACCCCATATTTAAAGGTCAGCGCCAAAATCGATGTCTCCAGCAGCTGAAAAACAAAAATAACCCTGTTAAACGCAAACAAACAATTAACAATAAATCGAGGAATTTCAATGAGCAAAATGAATGCATTCTATGCACAGTCTGGTGGCGTAACTGCAGTAATCAACGCATCAGCCTGTGGTGTGATTGAAACCGCGCGCAAACATAAAGATAAAATCGGAAAAGTTTATGCTGGTGCAAGCGGCATCATCGGTGCTTTAACTGAAGAACTTATCGATACCAGCAAAGAAACTAAAACCACTATTGCTGGTTTACGCAGCACACCATCCGGTGCATTTGGTTCATGTCGCTTTAAACTTAAGAGCCTTGAAGATAACAAAGCTGAGTACGAACGTTTAATCGAAGTATTCAAAGCACACAACATCGGTTACTTCTTCTACAACGGCGGCGGCGACTCTGCTGACACCTGCCTGAAAATTTCTCAGATTGGTAAAAAGATGGGCTACCCCATCACTGCGGTACACGTTCCTAAAACGGTTGATAACGATTTACCTATCACTGACAACTGCCCGGGTTTTGGTTCGGTTGCAAAATACATTGCAATTTCAACATTAGAAGCAAGCTATGACGTAGCTTCTATGTGCAAAACATCAACTAAAGTATTCGTACTTGAAGTAATGGGTCGTCACGCAGGCTGGATTGCCGCTGCCGGTGCGTTGGCATCAACCGATGATCACGAAATCCCCATCGTTGTACTGTTCCCTGAAGTTAAATTCAATCAGGGTAAATTCCTCAAGAACGTTAACGCTAAAGTTAAAAAGTTTGGCTACTGCACCGTGGTTGTTTCTGAAGGTGTTGCCTGGCCAAACGGCAAGTTCCTTGCCGAAACCGGCCTTAAAGATGCATTCGGCCACAGTCAGCTAGGTGGCGCTGCGCCTGTTGTTGCTGAAATGATTCAGGCAAAACTGGGACACAAATACCACTGGGGTGTTGCCGATTATATGCAACGTGCAGCTCGTCACATCGCTTCTAAATCAGACGTTGACCAGGCTTATGCCACAGGTAAAGCAGCGGTTGAATATGCGATTAAAGGCCATAACTCGGTTATGCCTGCAATCAAACGTATCAGTAACAAACCTTACAGGTGGAAAATTGAAATGGCACCGCTGAGCAAAGTCGCCAATGTTGAGAAGATGATGCCTAAAAATTTCATCTCTGCAGACGGCTTTAGTATCACTAAAAAATGCCGTGAATACCTTGAGCCTTTAATCCGTGGCGAAGACTATCCTGCATACGGTAAAAATGGCTTACCAAAATACGTGCAGTTGAAACGTGTCATGGTTAAGAAAAAATGTCCGAACTTTAAGATTAAATAAAACAAACATGATAACGCATTTTTTGCGCCCTTCGCGTTATTAGCGGCTGAACAAAAAAGTTATTTGCCGCGAATAACGCAAAATACGCAAAGTGTAAAAACAAAGTACTAAGCCACACGATTTTTTGTCTGCAACGTGTCAATGAGTACGGAACCGGAGATTACAATGAAAATAATTTTATTAGGTGGCCCTGGTGCAGGTAAAGGCACACAAGCAGGTTACATCACCGAAAAATTTGGCATCCCTCAAATCTCTACCGGTGACATGCTACGCGCACACGTTAAATCTGGTTCTGAGCTGGGTGTTGCTGCAAAGAAAATCATGGATGACGGCGGTCTCGTCTCCGATGACATCATCATGGGTATGGTTAAAGAACGCATACAGGATGACGATTGCAAAAACGGTTACCTGTTCGACGGTTTTCCACGCACACTTCCACAAGCTGATGCGCTGAAAGATGCCGGTATCGCCGTTGATGCGGTGGTTGAAATTGATGTTGATGATGACGAAATCATTAATCGCATGTCGGGTCGACGCGTACATCTTGCTTCAGGTCGCACATACCACGTTAAATTTAATCCGCCTACAATGGAAGGCAAAGACAATGAAACCGGCGAAGACCTGATTCAACGGGATGATGATCAGCCTGAAACGGTGAAGAAAAGACTTGATGTATATCATGAACAAACCGAGCCACTTATAGGATACTACAACGACTGGGCTGGTACCGGCGAAACTGGCGCACCCGAATACCACAAGATAAAAGGCATTGGTGGTGTCGAAGATATCCGAGATTCAATTTTTAACTCATTAGACAGTTAATTACGTATTTTTAAAATCCCTGTTTACAGGGATTTTAATTATTAAACTGACAACTTTTAACTAACAGCTTTTAACTTTTTTTAAGGGAGACCCATTATGTCAACCGCACTTTTATTTGCACTGGCTTGCTCACTTGCCGGTATCGCTTACGGCGCCATCACCATCAGAAGCATTCTCAACAAACCTGCAGGCGATGACGAAATGCAACGCATTCAAGGCGCCATACAGGAAGGCGCGTCCGCCTACCTGAAAAGACAATACACTGCCATTGGCATTGTTGGTGTCATCATCTATTTCATCATCATGTTTGCACTGAACACAACCACAGCTATGGGCTTTGCTATTGGTGCAATCTTCTCTGGACTGGCCGGCTTCATTGGCATGAACGTTTCAGTACGCTCTAATGCTCGTACTGCTGAAGCTGCTAAATCTGGCATCAACCCTGCACTGCAAATCGCATTCAAAGGCGGCGCTATTACCGGCATGCTGGTTGTTGGATTAGGCTTGCTGGGTGTTGCGGGATATTACGCAATACTTGATTCAATGGGCCTTGCAATGAATGACATTTTGCACGCGCTGGTTGGACTTGCTTTTGGTGGTTCATTGATTTCAATCTTTGCACGTCTGGGTGGCGGCATCTTCACCAAGGGCGCAGATGTTGGCGCTGATATCGTCGGCAAAGTCGAAGCAGGTATCCCTGAAGATGATCCACGTAATCCCGCAACCATTGCAGATAACGTCGGTGATAACGTCGGTGACTGTGCGGGTATGGCTGCTGACCTGTTTGAAACCTACGCGGTAACGATTATTGCCACCATGTTATTAGGTGGTCTTGTGATGTCGGATATCGGTGAGTTAGCAGTCACTTATCCGTTAGTTCTTGGCGGTATTTCTATCATCGGCTCTATCATCGGTACTTTCTTCGTGAAAACATCTGATGGCGCTAAAATCATGAATGCGCTTTACAAAGGCACCATCATTTCTGCCATTTTTTCTGCAGTCGCTTTCTACTTTGTAACACAAAATATGATGGCCGAAGTTTCATTAACGCTCGATAGAGGCGCAGTTGCTGGTGCAACTGAATTCTATTATTCAGCGCTTATCGGTCTCGCACTCACTATTGCTATGATCGTCATTACTGAGTACTACACCGCAACTAAATATGGCCCTGTTCGGCGAATCGCTGAAGCTTCGACCACTGGCGACGGTACTAACGTCATTGCCGGACTGGGTGTCTCCATGAAATCAACCGCCCTGCCTGTGCTGGCGATTTGTGCTTCCATCTGGGGTGCTCACTACCTGGCAGGTCTTTATGGTATCGCTATCGCAGCAACTTCCATGCTTTCAATGACAGGTATTATCGTCGCACTCGATGCCTATGGCCCCATCACGGATAACGCGGGCGGTATTGCGGAAATGGCCCAGCTACCCGAAGAAGTCCGTAAAACCACAGATGCACTGGATGCCGTGGGTAACACCACCAAGGCCGTGACCAAGGGTTATGCCATTGGTTCTGCCGGTCTGGCAACACTGGTATTATTTGCTGATTATACGCATACGCTTGAAGCTAATGGTCACGCCGCGTCATTTGATCTGTCGAACCACATGGTCATTATTGGCCTCTTCATCGGCGGTATGATTCCCTTCCTGTT
>QIHT01000014.1 GCA_003229115.1 Gammaproteobacteria bacterium
CTTGTGGGGTGGAGAGGACTTTGTGGAGATGGAGGTTGCCTTCATCGTCCAGTAACAGAAAATCTGTGAATGTTCCGCCAGTGTCGATGCCTATGAATGCCATTGGCGAATTGTACAAGATAAAGAATTTGAACCACAGAGGACACAGAGGTACACAGAGAAAAGACTTTTTGGTTTTAAAATCTGGCAGCACTCTACTTAATCCGTCATTGCGAGGAACGAAGCAATCCAGCATTTTTCTACACCTGTGGATTGCCGCGCTCCACAGAACAAATAATAGCTTTACCTCTGTGCACCCCTGTGTCCTCTGTGGTGAAAATTTTTGCTTCAAAAAGGTTTTACTTGCAAGACGCCACAAATAAGGAATAATACCGCGCATGTCTCTTATCTCTGTCAGCAACCTGGTGCGCTATTACGGTAATCACTGTGCCGTCGATAACATCAGCTTTGAGCTGTCTGCTGGTGATATCCTCGGTTTTCTCGGCCCCAACGGGGCTGGCAAGTCCACTACCATGCAGATGCTGAGCGGTAACCTCGCGCCCAGCGAGGGCGAAATCAGTATCAATGGTATCGACCTGCTGGACGACCCCAGGCAAGCCAAGGCGGCGATTGGTTATTTACCCGAAATCCCGCCGCTGTATAAAGAAATGACGGTGGATGAATACCTGGCTTACTGCGCCCGGCTGCATCGCATTGAAAACAGTGCCATTAATGAGATGGTGGATCAGGCAAAAACCCGCTGTGGTTTGATGGACACCGGCAAACGTCTGATTGCGAATTTATCCAAGGGGTTCCAGCAACGCGTGGGCATTGCGCAGGCGATTTTACATTCGCCCGATGTGATTATTCTCGACGAGCCCACTGTCGGCCTCGACCCCAACCAGATTCGTGAAATTCGCCAGCTGATTGCTGAGCTTGGCAAGGAACACGGCATTATTCTATGTACACATATTCTGCCCGAGGTGCAGGCGGTGTGTAATCGCGTACAAATCATCAACCAGGGGCAACTGGTTTATGAATCCAGCATGAGCGAGTTATTGAGAAAACAGGCAACCGGCTCTTACGAAGTGGCGTTTCTACGTTCACCCACAGTCGGCAATCTGACCTGCCTGGAGGGTATCCACCATGCAGAGCAACTGGATGAACACCGTTTCCTCGTTACTACGGCGGGTTCGTCGGTTGAATACCTGGTGAAGGTTGCTGTTAAAAACGACTGGGGCTTGTTCAAACTCATGCCTCATGAACGTTCGCTGGAACAAATATTCATCGACCTGACGACGGGTGATGACGAAACCATCGAGGATGCGGTGTCCCCTGAAAATACAGACGAGCAGAACACTGAAGAAGACCTTGACGCAGCTTATGAAAATGCGGTTTACGAGAGTCTGGAAGAACAGGGCGACGAACAGCAGAATGACAATAAAAAACAGGATCCCGCCTCATGATAGCGACCATCGCTTTACGTGAATTACGCAGTATGTTCCTCTCGCCGCTGGCGTGGACGGTGCTGGCGGTGGCACAACTGGTATTGTCGTGGATATTTTTCACCCAGATTGATGTGTTCTTTTCTATTCAGGAAGAACTTGCCACCATGCCTAATGCACCCGGCGTGACTGACCTGGTGGTGGCACCGGTGATCGAAATTGCCAGCATTATGTTATTGATGGTTTCACCTTTGTTAACCATGCGGCTGATCAGCGAAGAACGGCGCAATGGCACACTGGGTTTATTACTCTCCGCACCAATAAGCATTACAGAAATCGTACTCGGTAAATTTTTTGGCATCATTCTTTTTTATATTCTGTTTGTTGCCATGATTGCGTTAATGCCGCTGTCGTTGCTGATAGGTACTGATCTCGACCTCGGCAAACTCGCCGCCGGTATTTTGGGTTTATTCCTTTTACTGTCCGCGTTTGCAGCCGCCGGGTTATTTCTATCCTCGCTAACGGCTAACCCGGTGATCGCTGCAATCAGCACCTTTGGCTTACTGCTGTTGTTATGGATACTGGATTCAAGTGCGGGCGGCGAAAGCGGTAATGTTTTCACCTACCTGGCTATTACCACCCATATTACACCGATGATTCGGGGCATTATTAATAGTGTTGACCTTGCGTACTTTGGTTTATTCATTGTTACCTTTTTATTACTCACCATCCGGCAGATGGATGCCGAGCGATTGCAGCAGTAGGCTCAACAATGAAACTTTCCAAAACGCTTCGCCTGCAACTACTCATACAAAAATATATTTTTGTAGTATTGCTGTTAACTGTTAGCGGTTTGCTGGCGTGGTTAAGCCAGCAACACAGTGTACAGTTTGACTGGACTAAGAATAATCGAAATTCCCTGTCACAAAGTAGCGTTGATTTATTGCACACACTAAAAGAACCGGTCATTGTGAACGTCTATTTACAGGATGAACCCACGGTTAAAAAAGCGGTTGAAGAAATTCTTGGTCGTTACCAACGAGAAAAAGCCGACTTCAAATACAAACTTATTAATCCCGACATTGATATTGAACTGGCACAACAGGAAGGCATCAGGCAATACGGGCAGATCATTATCAAGTACCTGGACCGTAAAGAAACCATCTCATCGCTCAGCGAACAATCGATTAGCAGTGCATTGCAAAGACTCAGTCGCCCCGGTGAGCGCACACTGGTTTTTCTCAAGGGCCACGGTGAACGCGAGCCAGCCGATACTTCAAATATCGGTTACAGCCAACTGGTCTCACATTTAAAAACCAGGGGGGTTAATTCGACAACCATAAATCTACTGGAGAACCCGATACCTGAAAACACGACTGCGCTGGTTATTGCTGCGCCGAACAATCCATTACTCGAAGGCGAACTCGAACATATCCGGGATTTTATAAACAACGACGGCAATCTGTTATGGATGATGGATCCCGGCGATATGCAAAATATGGACACTGTCGCGAATGAGCTGGGCATTATCTTTATGGATGGCGTTATCGTTGATAACAATACCAACCTTAGAAAAACTCTGCGCATTGAGCACCCGGCGATGATTCCCGTGCTGGATTACTACGCGCATGCCATTACAAAAAATATTGATTACAACACACTCTTCCCTATCAGCCGTGGCGTTAAGGCATCAAACAAACCACCCTGGAACAGCACCGTCATCGCACAGTCACTTGAGCGTAGCTGGTCAGAAAGTCAGGGCATCAGCGATGAAATTGTTTTTAATACCAGTGCCGGTGATGTTGCAGGGCCAATTCCCATTGTTATCGCACTTGAGCGCGTATTAAGCAGTGACTCAGTCATACCGGAAAAAGCCAGCCAGCGTATCGTGGTGTCCGGTGACAGCGAGTTTCTGGCAAATGGCTACATCGGCACGGGCGCTAACCTGAAACTGGGAGAGAACATTATTAACTGGCTGGCAGGTGATGATGATCTGATTGCCATTGAGATAAAAAATGCTCCCGATACACAGTTGCAGCTTAACGACCTACAAACACTCATCATCGGTGCCGGCTTCTTCCTGATAATGCCTGCGGGATTGTTGTTTACCGGTTTCTTTATCTGGTTTAAACGTCGCAAACGTTAATCAAAAAATCCATGCAATCCCGACTGTTTGTTAATCTTGGACTTTTACTGCTTGTTGTTGCGCTTGGTTATTTTGTAGTGACCAGTGAAGATAAAAACTCGGAGACACTAAGTACTCTTACTGCGATAAAAACCGAATCCATCAACAGCATAACTATTCGTCACAACAAACGGATTATCAACATTGAAAAAAATAATACGCACTGGCGCTTAACGAGTCCTGTCGATATTGCAGCTAATGATTTTCGTATCCGCACCATCCTTAAGTTGCTAAGCACCGTTAGTCATTCGGAATATGCTGCTGACTCGCTCGAGCTCGAAAAATACGGCCTGGCACCCGCCAAAACATCTATCACGTTTAATAAACTTCAAGTAGATTTTGGCATGATCAACCCCATCAACAACTACCGCTACGTTAAAATAAATAACAAGGTTCATTTGATTGATGATCACCACTTTCCACTGCTTAGCTCACAAACAGGCACACTGGTATCACGCACATTAATACCTGCTGATGGAAAAATAAACAAACTGGTTCTGCCAGATCAAACGCTGGCACTTAACAGCAAAGAAATATGGCAAAGCACAAAAGAAATTTCTGCCGACGCTATTATAGAAACACTGAATAACTGGAAAAATTCCGAGGCCTTTGGCGTACACGAATACAACGAACGCGAATCTCTTGGTGCTATAGAAGTCTATCTTGATAATGTTTACGAACCCATCAAGTTTTTTATTACCGATGTTGATCCCTGGCTGGTTATTGCCCGCCCTGATATAAAACTTGAATACCATTTCAATCTCGAGTTTTATGATGCTCTGCTCAGACCCGGCGCCGAAAAAGAATTACCGGATGAATTCTCCGAACAAATCGAGAATGTTTCGCCTGAGGAGTTTATGAAGTTGATGAACAAGCAGAACAGGTAACATGCCTGAGCTGCCCGAAGCTGTGAATGCCATTAGCGAATTACATAAGACAAAGAACTTGAACCACAGAGGACACAGAGGTACACAGAGAAAAGCGTTTTTGGTTTTAAAGCCTGGCAGCACTCTACTTAATCCGTCATTGCGAAGAACGAAGCAATCCAGCATTTTTCGACACCTGTGGATTGCCGCGCTCCGCTCGCAATGACAGAATATATAATTGGCTTTACCTCTGTGTACCCCTGTGTCCTCTGTGGTTCAAAGTATGGTCACACTACCGGAAATCGCCAGCAACGAAAAAAACTTATCCCGGCCTACGTCAATTTACAGCAAACCAGATACGATGCCTGAACTACCCGAAGTTGAAACCAGTCGGCGTGGTATCGAACCGCACATTCTTGGCAAGAAAGTAAAAGATGTTGTTATTCGTGAGCATCGCCTGCGCTGGCCGATCCCGAAATCATTACCCGATAAACTGCGCCAGCAGAAACTCACACAGGTAGATCGCCGTGGCAAGTATCTGTTGCTTCGTTTTGGTAATAATGAAAAAACAGGCACGGTGATTATTCATCTTGGCATGTCGGGAAGCTTGCGCATTTGCCCGTTATCTATGCCTGCTGAAAAACATGATCACATTGATTTCGTGTTCAGTAATAACAAGATATTACGCCTGAAAGATCCAAGAAAGTTCGGCTGCGTTTTGTGGACCAGCAAACCCGCCGAACAACACAAATTACTCAGTAAACTGGGGCCTGAACCACTGGATGAAGCTTTTAGCAGCGACTATCTTTATAAAAAATCACGCAAGCGGACTTGCTCGATTAAAAACTTCATCATGAACAGTCACATGGTGGTGGGCGTGGGCAATATCTACGCCAGCGAATCGCTGTTTATTGCCGGTATCAATCCCAAAACAAAAGCCGGCTCTCTTTCCAGGGCGCGTACCGAAAAACTGGTCACTGCCATTAAACAGATTTTGCTGGATGCCATCGAACAGGGCGGCACCACCCTGCGTGACTTCACCCGTGAAGATGGCCAACCCGGTTATTTCGC
>QIHT01000130.1 GCA_003229115.1 Gammaproteobacteria bacterium
TCCGTATCTTCCTGTTGCATTGTAAAACCTCCATCTACATGATATATCAGTAGAATATACCATCCTTGCTGAAAATTGTTAAGAGGCAAGAAAGAAAAAGCCTTAAGCAATGAATTAGTTCGTGAAGAGAATGAATCACTGAAGCCTGAATTTAATCTGTTGCGTGAAATGTTGAAAGCACGCCAAGATGCAGGTTTAAGCCAGGCTGATATTGCTGATCGCATGGGAACCAAACCGCCTGCGATAACAAGGCTTGAATCTTCTTTAACCAGTGGTCGCCATTCACCATCCATTGCCACACTTAAAAAATATGCAGAGGCAGTGAACTGTCATCTGGAAATAAAACTTGTCCACTAATTTTGGCATAACCAAACGCTCCACTCGACCAAAAACCGCTGCACAGTTTTCGGCGAGTGAGCTTGGCCGTTACTTGAGAGCCTTCTCGGCTGCCCTGCGCTATTGTTGATATTCCATTCAATCCCTTGATTGGAAGTAAAGCAGGTATATCGTAGACCTCTAAAGCAAAACGAGTTTCCGTGTTTGGGCCTTAAATATCCAATAACAAGGACAACAAAGGCGTATAAAGGAGGGTAATAGATGGAAAATCGAGTACATCTATTATCAAGTTAGTTTCTTGATAAGCAGTAACATGATCAAGGTAAAAATGGATAAAAATATATGGCAATAAAAAAATCCGAACTCTATTCATCCCTCTGGTCTAGCTGTAACGAGCTACGCGGCGGGATGGATGCCAGCCAGTACAAGGACTATGTGCTGGTGATGCTGTTCATCAAATACGTCAGCGATAAATACGCCGGTCAGCCTTACGCCCCCATCACTATCCCGGAAGGGGCCAGTTTTGCCGACATGGTGGCATTGAAGGGCAAGCCCACCATTGGCGACGACATCAACAAGAAGATCATCGCGCCGCTGGCCAATGCCAACAAGCTGGTCAGCATGCCGGACTTTAACGACCCGGAAAAACTCGGCAGCGGCAAGGAGATGGTGGAAAAACTCAGCAATCTCATCGCCATCTTTGAAAATCCTGCTCTGGATTTTGGCAAAAACCGTGCCGAAGGCGACGATATTCTGGGCGATGCCTATGAATACCTTATGAATACCTCATGCGCCACTTTGCTACCGAAAGCGGCAAGAGCAAAGGGCAGTTTTATACCCCGGCGGAAGTCAGCCGCATTATGGCAAACATTATCGGGATTGACCGGGCAGAAACCACCGCATCCACCACCGTGTACGATCCCACCTGTGGCTCCGGCTCGCTGCTGCTAAAAATATCCGATCAGGCAAAGACCAGTGTTACCCTCTACGGGCAGGAAAAAGATGCCGCCACCAGCGGCTTGGCACGCATGAACATGATTCTGCACGACAACCCCACGGCAGAAATCAAACAGGGCAACACCCTCGCCAACCCGCTGTTTCTTAACGAACAGGGCAGTCTAAAAACACACGACTATGTGGTGGCCAATCCCCCCTTTAGCGACAAACGCTGGGGCAATGGCGTGGACACCGAAAACGATCCGCATAATCGCTTCGAGGGTTACGGTGTACCCCCGGCGAAAAATGGTGACTATGCCTATCTGCTGCACATCATTCGCTCACTCAAAACGCGAGGCAAAGGCGCGTGCATCCTGCCCCACGGCGTGCTGTTCCGTGGCAATGCCGAAGCGGATATTCGTGAAGCGCTCATCCGTAAAGGTTTAATCAAAGGCATCATCGGTCTGCCCGCCAACCTGTTTTACGGCACCGGCATCCCCGCCTGCATTATTCTCATCGATAAAGAGAACGCCCAAAACCGCAAAGGCATCTTTATGATCGATGCAGGCAAAGGCTTCATCAAAGACGGCCCCAAAAACCGCCTGCGTGAAATGGACATCCACAAAATCGTCGATGTCTTCAACAAGCAAACACAAATCGACGGCTACAGCAAAATCGTCTCCTTCGCCGAGATCGAGAAAAACGAATTCAACCTCAACATCCCGCGTTACATCGACAGCTCAGAGGCCGAAGATCTGCAAGACATCGAAGCACACCTGCTGGGTGACATCCCCCAAGCCGACATCGAAGCCTTGCAAAACTACTGGGATATATTGCCCGGCCTGCAATCAACACTGTTCAGCCCGGCCAAACGCAGCTCGTCGACAAACCAGCAATACCTCAGCCTTCAAGTGGCGAAAGACGACATCAAAGCCACGATCTACCAGCACCCCGAATTTGTGCGCTACATAAACGACATGAATCAGGTCTTCAGCCAATGGCAAACCCGCACCACAGCAGAATTGAAAGCCCTGCAACCCGGCCACCATCCCAAGCAAGTCATTCACAACATCAGTGAAGCCCTGCTGGCCACCTACGCAGGCAAGGCGCTCATCGACAAATACGATGTCTACCAACACCTGATGAATTACTGGTTTGAGGTCATGCAGGACGATTGTTACCTGATCGCCGCAGATGGCTGGGTCGCGACGACCTATCGCATCATCGAAGAGAAGAAAAACAAAGACGGCAAAGTCACCAAAACAACCGACAAAGGCTGGACCTGTGATCTCGTTCCCAAGACGCTGGTCATCAATCGCTACTTTGCAGATGAACAGAAAGCGATTGATACGCTTAATGCAGAGCTGGAAACCCAGCAAAGCCAGAAGACCGAAATGGAAGAAGAACACAGCGGCGAAGAGGGTGCGTTTGCTGAGCTGGAAAAAATCAACAAAGGCAATATTCAGAAGCAATTGAAAATGGATAATGGAGAATTGACACAGGAAGATGTGAAAATTCTCAAGCAATACTTGAGTCTGCTGACCAACGAAGCCGCCACCAAAAAATCCATCAAAGCTGCCGAGGCCGCGCTGGATGCCACCCTGCAAGATTTCTATCCCACGTTGACCGAAGAGAAAATCAAACAACTGGTGGTGGATGACAAATGGATGGCCACCATCGACAAAGACATCCACAGCGAAATGGATCGCATCAGCCAACGCCTCACCCAGCGCATCAAAGAACTGGCCGAGCGATATGAAACACCGCTGCCACAACAGACAGCACAGGTAGCAGAACTGGAGCAGACCGTGACCGGGCATCTGGAGAAGATGGGGTTTTCTTTTAATTGAGAAGTGAAAAATGAAAAGTGAGAATGTGGTTAGGGATAAGTCTTTTGCTTTGGCGCTTCGTATTGTTAAGTTGTCAGGTTATTTGGTTAAAGATAAAAAAGAATATGTGTTATCAAAACAAATTATGCGTAGTGGTACGTCAATCGGTGCACTTATCCGAGAAGCTGAACATGCTGAAAGCCGTGCGGATTTTAGGCATAAAATGAATATTGCTCTTAAAGAGGCTAATGAAACTTTGTATTGGTTGGATTTATTGCATCAATCAGGTTTTTTGTCTACAGGTGAGTATCAGGCGATATTTCCGGATGCGGAGGAAGTATTGAAGATGTTGGTAAGTATAGTTAAAAAATTGAAAAGTGAGAATTGAGAAGTGAAAATTAAAAGCACAAACCCATCTCAATTATCAACTCTCCATTCTCAATTAAATTGGAAGGAATATTGAGAGTGAGCCAATCAGATAAAATCATCCTGTTTCAGGATAAAAAAATCAGACGCCTCTGGCATAAAGAGGCGTGGTTTTTTTCAGTCACTGATGTCGTCGCCATCCTGACCGACTCTGCAAACCCGCGTGACTACTGGTACAAAATGAAAATCAGGGTCAAAGATGAAGAGCATTTTGAACCGTCGACAGTTTGTCGACAGTTGAAAATGACAGCATCTGACGGTAAACAACGACAAACAGATTGTGCGAACACCGAGGGAATTTTACGAATTATTCAGTCGATCCCATCCCCCAAAGCCGAACCATTCAAACGCTGGTTGGCAAAGGTAGGTTATGAGCGAGTGCAAGAGATCGAAAACCCGGAGCTAGCACAGATAAGAATGAAAACACTGTATGAGCAAAAGGGCTTTCCCAAAGACTGGATTGATAAACGCCTGCGGGGCATGGCTATTCGCCAAAACCTCACGGATGAGTGGCAACAGCGGGGCATTGAAAGCCAACGAGATTACGCCATCCTCACGGCTGAAATCTCCAAAGCCACTTTTGGCATGACACCCACGGAGTACCGAACACACAAAAATATTCCAGTCACATCAAAAACCAATCTCCGCGACAACATGACCGACCTTGAGCTGATTTTTACCATGCTGGGAGAGAAAGTCACCACCGAGATCAGCCAGCAGGAACAGCCGGAAACCTTTAACGAGAACAAAAAGGTGGCTAAACGAGGTGGCAAAGTTGCAGGCAATGCTCGCGAGGATACAGAAAAGGAGTTGGGACGCAGCGTGGTTTCAAGTGAAAACTATTTAACTGATCAACAGGCAAAGCCGCAGGTAAGGAAAACTGAGGAGGGGCAAGGTGAATAGTGCCTCGCATGTGCCCGTGGGGTATAAGCAGACTGAGGTTGGGGTGATTCCTGAGGATTGGGAAGCCAAGCCTATTGGAAAAGCATGTAAATTAATAAACGGCCGAGGGTTCAAACCATACGAATGGAAAAGCGAAGGCTTGCCTATTATTAGGATTCAAAACCTAAATGGATCTGATGACTTTAACTATTATGAAGGTGGTTATGATAAAAAAATTGAGGTAGAAGGTGGCCAACTTTTATTTGCTTGGTCAGGCAGTCGAGGGACTTCTTTTGGGCCACATATTTGGAGAGGAACATTAGGATTACTGAATTACCATACCTGGAAAATTGTAGTAAATGAAAAAGAAGTTGACTCGAAATATTTCCTACATGCGTTAAAAGAACTTACTAAGTTCATTGAGGATATAAGCGCACGGAGCTTCTGCATTAGTTCATACTCAAAAATGGGAAATGGAAGGTTTTGAGTTTCCACTCCCCCCAACCAAAACTGAACAAACCGCCATCGCCAATGCATTAAGCGATGCCGATGCCTTGATTCAATCCCTCACCCACCTCATCGCCAAAAAAAGCCAGATCAAACAAGGCGCTATGCAAACCCTGCTCAACCCCTATGAAAATAGCCGCTTAAAAGCGGGGTGGGATTTTATTTCATACGAAAAAGCATTTAATTTTCTTTCTACGGCTTCATTCTCACGAGCAGAATTAAATCAAAATGAAGAGTGTGGTTATATTCATTACGGTGATATTCATACTTTATGGAATGAGTTTATAGATTTTAAAAAGTATCCTGTTCCGGGAGTAAGTTTTGATAAAGCTAAAGGGTACGCACTATTAAATGAAGGCGATATTATTACTTGCCTCTTAACAATTTTCAGCAAGGATGGTATATTCTACTGATATATCATGTAGATGGAGGTTTTACAATGCAACAGGAAGATACG
>QIHT01000176.1 GCA_003229115.1 Gammaproteobacteria bacterium
TGGGAGTCACAACTGCCTAACCGCCTGTTGAGCCTATGCATCGTGCACTTGCCAGTGCAAAACCATGCTGAAAATTGTTAATAGGCAAGTATTATTATGGCTGATGCCTCGGAGGATTATGCCGGCATTGGAAAAAGTATAGAGGTCAAAGAGATTGGCGATAGAAAAGTGATTTCAGGGTTACATACATTTTTGCTGCGTGACAAATCTGAAAATTTCATTAACGGGTACAAAGGGTATATACATTTATCAGCGTTTGTAAAAGAACAATTTGACCGTCTGGCTACAGGCTTAAAAGTATATGGGGTATCAAAGGCTAATTTAAAATTGATTGAAATACCTTTGCCTCCTTCAAGCGAACAAACCCGCATCGCCACCATCCTCTCTGACATGGATGCCGACATTACCGCACTGGAAACCAAACTCGCCAAAACCCAACAGATCAAACAGGGCATGATGCAAAATCTGCTCACCGGCAGGATACGTTTGTTATGACAACCGATCGTTCAGATGAGTATCTACATGCCTTGCTACGGGAATTGTGTGGTTTGCCGAAGGAGACAGAATGGGTTGAGTTCAAGCAGAACAACGCAGACCCGCAACAGATTGGTGAGTATATCTCTGCCATTAGTAATTCGACGGCATTGTGCGGCAAGACAAACGGTTATGTGGTGTGGGGCGTCAATAATGAAACGCATAACATTGTCGGTACGTCTTTCTCGCCTCATACCACCCGGAAAGGTAATGAAGAGCCTGCTATCTGCATGCGTGTTTGAAGCATGTGAACAGAGAATACTTGACCAATTCCAGCCTGCGTGAACGCTTTGGTATTGATCCTAAAAACAGCGCAACAGCGTCCAGAATTATCAAAGAGACACTGGAGGCGGAGCTTGTTAAGCCTGTGGAAGATGACATGTCTCGCAAGCACAGAAAATACGTGCCATTTTGGGCATAGAATAGCCATATTCTTATTTGCTGGTTATTTGATAGGTGTTGAGGAAAAAGTAACATATTTAGTAGGGGTGCTAGGTAACTCATTGATTATTAAGGTGGGGTTGGTGTTTGTACGTGATGGTTTTATTTGACAGAAGTCAGAGGAGGATCCAATGGGTGCAGTAGGCAAACCCGAGCGTGTTACACAAAATCGCGTGGTGCAACTATTCTCTGATGAGCTGGGTTATACCTATCTCGGTAACCTGGAAGACGAGCCGAATAACAGCAATATCGAAGTACCGCGATTGCGTAAATATTTGACAACCAGGGCTTATAACAACGAACAAATAAACAAGGCGCTGGATAAGCTGCAGACCGCTGCCAATAACCACGGTCAGGATTTGTATCACAACAATAAGGATGTCTATCAACTGCTGCGTTACGGCGTGCCGGTTAAGGTAGAGGCAGGCGTGCCCACTGACACGGTTCAGTTAATCGACTGGCAGCACCCTGAAAAAAATGATTTTTATATTGCCGAAGAAGTCACCGTTTTCGATGAAAAGGAAAAACGCCCGGATATTGTATTGTATGTGAATGGCATTGCCATGGCAGTACTGGAGCTTAAAAACAGCCGTGTTTCCATTGGTGATGGTATTCGCCAAAGTCTGGTGAATCAAAGGCCGGAATTTATCGGTTCATTCTTTACCACAGTACAATTCGTCTTTGCCGGTAACGATTCTGAAGGGCTACAATACGGCACCATCGGCACACCGGAAAAGTTCTTTCTTACATGGAAAGAAGACGAAGCGGATAACAGCGGCTACAAGCTGGATAAATACCTGAGCAAAATCTGCAACAAACAACGTTTTATCGAATTGCTGTATGACTTTGTACTGTTTGATGGCGGCATCAAAAAACTGCCCCGTGTGCATCAGTATTTTGGCGTTAAAGCCGCGCAGGAGCATGTGCGGCGTAAAGAGGGCGGCATTATCTGGCACACCCAGGGCAGTGGTAAAAGTATTGTCATGGTGATGCTCGCCAAGTGGATTCTGGAGAATAATCCGAATGCACGGATTGTTGTCGTCACCGACCGGGATGAGCTGGATAAACAGATCGAGGGTGTATTCAAGGACGTAGGCGAGGCCATCTATCGTACCAGCAGTGGCCGCGATTTAATGAGCCAGCTCGGTCAGGCAACACCCCGCCTGCTCTGTTCGCTAGTACATAAATTTGGCAAAAAAGATGTCGATAATTTTGAGAGATTTATCGAGGAACTGGAAAGCCAGCCCAGTCATGCCGTTGGTGAGCTGTTTGTGTTTGTTGATGAATGTCACCGCACCCAAAGCGGTAAATTGCACCGGGTGATGAAGGCAATCATGCCAAGTGCAGTGTTTATTGGTTTTACCGGTACGCCACTGTTGAAAAAAGATAAGTCCACCTCACTGGAAGTGTTCGGTAAATATATCCACACCTATAAATTTAACGAAGCAGTAGAAGATGGTGTGGTGCTCGACCTGATTTATGAAGCCCGCGACATTGACCAGCGCCTGAGTTCGCAGCAAAAAGTGGATGAATGGTTTAAGGCAAAAACAAAAGGCTTGAATGACTTTCAGCAGGCCGAGTTGAAAAAGAAATGGGGTACCATGCAAAATGTGCTGAGTAGCCGCTCGCGTATGGGCAAGGTGGTTGCCGATATTATTTTCGATTTCAGCGTCAAGCCGCGTTTAAACTCTGAGAAGGGTAACGCCCTGTTGGTGGCATCAAGTATCTTTGAGGCTTGCCGGTATTATGAGTTATTTCAGAATACCGAACTGAAAGGCAAGTGCGCGGTGGTGACTTCGTATAACCCGCTAACCCGAGACATCACCACCGAAGATACCGGCGCGAATACTGAGACCGATAAAGAATACATCTACAATACCTATAATGAGTTGCTTGAAGACGTGAATGCCAAACCCGGCAAGAGTAAAACTGAAACCTATGAAGATGATGCCAAAAAACGCTTCACCGAAGAACCTGCCAACATGAAGTTGCTGGTTGTAGTGGATAAACTGTTGACCGGGTTCGACGCCCCCAGTTGCACCTATTTGTATATTGATAAATCCATGCAGGATCATGGATTGTTTCAGGCAATCTGCCGGGTGAACCGGCTGGATAGCGATGATAAGGATTTTGGTTTTATCGTCGATTACAAAGACCTGTTCAAGAAGGTTGAGAATGCCGTGGCCGTTTATACCTCTGAACTGGATTATGACGACTTTGAAGCGGGCGATTGCGATGTGTTGCTGAAAGACCGCCTGAAGATGGGGCGTGAACGTCTGGATAATGCGCTGGAAGGATTGGAGCTTCTCTGTGGTGATGTGAAGCCACCGGGGGGCGACCTGGAGCACATCCACTATTTCTGCGGCAACACCGAAATCTCCGAAGAGCTTAAGGCCCGCGAAGTGCAACGCACGGCACTCTATAAAGCCACGGTCGCCTTTATTCGTGCCTATGCCAATATTGCGGATGAGCTGGAGGCGGCTGGCTTAAGCATGAGCGAGATTGAGCACATAAAAACACGCATGGATCACTATGTGAAACTGCGTGAAGTAATTCGCAAGGCCAGTGGTGAAACGATAGACCTGAAAGCCTATGAAGCCGACATGCGGCATTTGTTGGACAGTTATATACAGGCGGATGACTCGGTGGTGATTTCACCCTTTGGTGATATGTCTTTGATTGATGTGATTGTGAAAAGCGGCATCGCCGATGCCATTAACGCCATGCCCGGAGGCATTAAGGGGAACAAGGAAGCGGTTGCCGAAACCATCGAAAATAATGTACGCAGTAAAATCATTAAGGATCACCTGCTTGACCCGGCCTATTTTGAAAAGATGTCCAAGTTGCTGGATGAGATCATTAAGTTCAGAAAAGAAAATGCCAAAAAATATGAAGCGTATTTGAAGAAGATAGCAGCATTGGCAAATCAGGTCGCGGCGGGACAAACAGTCGATACCCCGGAAGCCATGGACACGCCAGCTAAGCGCGCTTTGTATAACAATCTTGATCAAAACGCATCGCTTGCTTTGGCAGTTCACGAACAAGTAGCTACTTACAGCCCAGATAATTGGAAGGGGAATAAAACTAAGGAGCAAACGGTTAAGGGGAATCTTTACAAAGTTTTGCGTGATGAAGCTGCTGTGGAATCAATCTTTGATATTGTTAAGCAGCAGAGCGAATACTAAGTGATGGTTTTCAAGCTGAACGATATGGATGTGGAGCTTGTTCAAAAGAACATCAAGAATGTTCACCTGAGTGTCTACCCACCTGCAGGCCACGTGAAGGTTTCTGCTCCAGAATCGATGGCGGTAGAAACGATCCGCGTCTATGTAATTTCAAAGCTGGGATGGATTAAAAAACAGCAGGAAAAACTTCGTGCTCAAGACCGTGAGGTACCGAGAGAGTGTATTGATCGGGAAAGCCATTTCTTTAACGGCAAGCGTTATTTGTTGAAGGTAGTAGAACGAGATGCAGCCCCGCAGGTGAGGTTGTCTCATTCTGGAATCGTGCTTCAAGTGCGCCCAGGCAGCGATGAAGAAAAAAAGCGGTCTGTGCTGGATGCGTGGTATCGGCAGCAGTTGAAAACAGCACTTATTCCGTTGATTGCTCTCTGGGAAAAGAAGATCGGTGTTTCAGTTGAAAAATGCATCGTGCGCAAAATGAAAACTAAATGGGGGAGCTGTACACCTGGCTCTCGTTCTATTCGTATTAACTTGGAACTGGCAAAGAAGCCACCTGAATGCCTGGAATATATTGTTGTGCATGAACTGACACATCTGCTTGAGCCATCTCACAATAGTCGCTTTATTGCGCTAATGGATCAATTTATGCCGAAGTGGCGGTTTTTCCGTGATGAGTTAAATGCCTTGCCCGTGGGCCATGAGAATTGGCAATATTGATGTGCCTTAATAAAGCTAACAAGGCGCTGTACTTGGATGGTAATCTTCAGTTTATCGCACAAACATAATAGCACATAATAGGGTCTTACATTCATACATCTGACAAATTTGTGAACTGCCTTTGTTTCTTTTTTTTACCATTTTCCGATCCATGTGTCCCGGATACCCAATCTGTTGCCCAGTATTTTGCGCTGCCGCTCAGCCTCTTTGGCGTTGGCAAAGCCGGGTACGTGAACACGATACCATGTTTTACCCTGTGTCATGACCTTGATGCTCTCGAAAATCGGAGACAGTATATTCTTTTCTTATTTTTGAGAGGTAAAAATATATGCAGGTAGTTCCAATGAATAAACTTAATTCAGAAGAAAAAGAAATCCTCAAAGCCTTTGAAAAAGGGACCTGTCGGCCTTGCATTGTCGTCCGCGTAACCCCATATAAATGGTGACCACGCACAAGGAGATCACACCATGGATATGAACCGTATGA
>QIHT01000035.1 GCA_003229115.1 Gammaproteobacteria bacterium
TTAGGGTTGGTGTTACTGAACGTCCTGATTTCCAGTTCAAGCTTGAAGCTGTCGCCGAGTCTTCGGCTGGCTTCCAGGAAACTTACAACAGTTTGATCATCAAGGTCGGTGACAACCGCGATTAGTAGTTCGCTGGATTGTGCATCGTTCAGGGCGAAGCGCAGTCCGGTGGTAAGGTCGTTCTGAAACGGGGAAGTAGCTAGTGATGTGTCGTCGCGGTTGTCGTAAAGATATTCGATAACAATGCCAATATCCATTTCACTATCAGCAATGCCAACAAAGGTGTATTCAAAACCACCGGTCAGGGCTAAAAAACGTTCAGTGGAATTTTCTCTGGAAATGGCTTCCAGTTTCCAGGTCCATTCTTCGATGAATGCCTGTAGTTCCAGTCCTGTCTGGTTGATGAGTGTGTAATAAGGTGCAATGACGCCTGCATTGTTAACTCTAAATGCTTCGGGTTCACGGCCTGTGCCTGAAAAGTGGGAAAGTCCGAGTTCCCATTCATCAAAAACTGAAAACCAGCGGATGGCATAATCGATGCGGCGGGCACCATCGGATGATTCGTAAGTGGCGGCATCAGCATTGAATTCAAGTCCCGGTGGGAGTTGTGCTCTGGGTCTGCCCTCGGCACCAGCAAAGGTGCGTTCACGAAAGCCCGGCAGGATGAAAAAATCCACCACGCCCCAGTCCTGCTCGGTGCTGAAACGAAGCATTGGCTGGCCTAGTTTATCTTCGGCATCGACGTTTTCTACCTGGTCGGTCTGGTTAATGATATCGACCAGATGAAGCGTTTCTGTGACTCCCCAGTACACCTTGCTAATGCCTGCAGTGAGTTCCCAGTTGTCATAAACTTTTAACCATGAGAGCTCACGCATATCTGCATGAGTGCGTTCGTCATCATATTGGTCGTAGCGATAAAAGGGTGTGATGGTAATGCTTTGTTTGTCGTTGTCCCAACTGTGGTACAACTCGGGTTCTGCAACAAAAGACAGGTAATTGTTATGTTGCTGAGGGTCGAGCGGGTCGCTAAAAAAAGCACGATCTTCTACCGCAACATAACCCGAGAATTCCAGCGCATGTGCGACAGGGTTAGTTGCGAGCAATACTGCCGCAGTTATGAATGCAAGACTCTTCATGAACCCAGTGACGCCGAGTTATTTTGCTCGTTTTAAACTGTTCCGGCTAAAGTCTTTATTGGTCAAGCCGGTTTTAAACTGGTAATTACTCCAACTGAGTAAGGTGCTTTTACCGGTCTGGTGATTGATCATGTATAACTTGTCGGCGCGCCAGTACTGATCGAGGTATTGTTGATAGTCGCTGAAAGTCAGTGTTTTTAATAATGAGTCTTTACGATCATAAAAAACAATTTGCTCGGGACGGTATTCCTGTTTATTTATCCATGCAATTTGACGTACGTAACCGGAATTTTTGTCAGCGGGATACCTTTCTACAACAAAACAGTCAATGCCATTGAGGGTTTCGTCGCGTAAATATTTATAGCTGTATTTTTCAACTTCCTGCGACGATAAATCTTCATAGGCAAACTGACTACCCATGAAAGGTCCTGACTTGTTTTTGGAATTAATACGTTTTACACGTTTAAGTGCTGGCAGGTATAACCATTGTTCGTCGGGCACCAGGGCATGTGAAAAAGTAAGGAAGGCGGTACCCTTAACATCAGCAGGTCTGTCGAAAATTGACAGGGACTTATCGCCATCGCCAATGACTTCAAGTGTTTTAATGCGAATGTAACGCGTACTGGTATCACCCTGTTTGTTGCGCAGTTCCATGGTCATGCTGGCGGTAGAGTCCACAAAACCGGTATCACGTTTATCGACTTCCATGGTGATAGCCAGTCCTTTGTCTTCGGCTGTTTCTGCATGTAGCAACGCGGATACAACGAGTAGTGTTGTAAACAGGGTCATGGTTTTTATTGTTGTAGTGTTCATTATTTAGGCTCCTTTCTTGCTACGAGAAAATCTCATTAGTAGTGGTGGCAGGAATGTCAGGTCTATGATGAGTGCTAGCAAGATGACGACGCTGGTTAGCAGTCCCATGCTTGAGTTCAGGTAAAAATGCGATTGTGCCATTATCATAAATCCGGTTATTAGTACGATTGAGGTCACCAGTAATGCAAGACCGACGTTGTTAAAGGCATATCGCACAGCATCCTCGGCATTCAAACCTTTTTCTCGGCGTGCGCGCAAATACTTGCTTAAAAAATGCACGGTATCATCGACAACAATACCCAGTGTCATGCCGGTAACTATCGAAAGACCAATGCCGACCTGGCCCACGGTGAGTCCCCAAATACCAAACGCTGCCAGTGCGGGAGTGAGGTTAGGTATCAGACTGATAAAACCGTATTTGAAGGAGCCAAGAAAGAAGATTAATACTGCCGAAATAAAAATCAGCGCAATGGTCGTGCCTTTAAGCATACTGTTGATATTGCGTTTTCCTAAATGTGCAAACATGACAGTAGGTCCTGAAACCGCATAACTGTATTGCGGTAGATTTTCTTTTAACCAGGCTGCTGTTTCATCTTCTAAGGCAATAATTTCATTGGAAGACAGGGTGGCGAGGGTGACTGCAATTCTTGTCGCTGATTTTTTGACATCAATTTGATTGTCCAGATCCAGACCATAGGGCAGTGACATTTCATACAGCAATAAATATTGTGCCGCAAGATCACGTTCTGCGGGTAACCGATACCAGGCAGGATCATCGCCGTGCATGTTTTTATTCAGGCGTTTGAAGGTGTCAGAAATAGTTTGTACGTGTAGAACTTCGGGCAGGGAGCGTAGATGTTGTGAGAACTTGGCAACGCTCGCAAGATATTCAGGTTCACTAATGCCACCGGTTTCATTGGTTTCCAATGCGTAATCCATGTAATACACCCCGGTGAGATTTTCAGCGGCGTAATCCGAGTTAACTCGGAACGGAATGCTCTCGTCAAAGTATTCAACAAACTGGTCATTCAGTTCATTCAGTGGAACCATGGCAGCAAGTACAATAATAAGTAGTGTGTTGCCGATTAAAAGAGGTTTTTGTCTGGCAATGACAAATTCGCCGAACCTGGACATCATTTTCTTGCCGGCCACTTCGGTTTTACCACTGGCCGGCAGAATAGCAACGGCTGCTGGCAGGAAGGTAATGGATAAAATAAATGCCGCGGCGACTCCCATAGCTGCAATGTTGCCAAGATCACGGAAGGGTGGCGCATCACTGAAGTTAAGACTTAAAAAACCTAACACGGTGGTTAATGAGGTTATAAATATAGGTCGAAAATTTATTCGCATGCTTTCGATTATTGCCTTGTTCTTGCTTAGCCCGATGGCGAGTTCATGGCGCATGGTGACCAGTAAATGCACGGCGTCAGCAATCGCCATGGTTAATATCATAATAGGCGCAGACATCACGGGCGGTGACAACAAAATGCCAGACCAGCCTGCCAGTCCCATGGCGGTCATGATAGAAAGAATTACCATAATGAAAGTGGCTATGGTTCCGCTAAGCCCGCGCAGCAAAAGAAATAAAGCCAGAGCAATAAAACCCAGGGCTAAAGGATATAAGTTGGCGACATCATCCATACTAGCTTCTGGAAAGGCATTGTTCATCACAGCCATGCCGACCAGACGGATTTCAACCTCAGGGTATTTTTCCAGCATGCGGGTTTTGATGTCGCGCGCAAAAGCGACGGTGATAGGTACTTCGTTCAGTTCTTTACCAGGAAGTTGTACGGTGACATTAACACCCGTGTATTTACTGTCAGGTGAAACCAGTCTATTTACCAGGGTGGGTTCATTGATTGCGATAGATTGTATTCTTAATAAATTGCCATCAGTCAGGGTATCAGGATCAACCACCAGATCATCGACGATCAAATCATCTTCTTCTGCAGTGGTATGCTGGTAATTTGTTATTGAATCAACACGAGTAGAAAAAGGTATTTGCCAGGCCTCTTTGGTGATGTCTTTGATGATGGACAGGGTCTCGCGACTAAAGACTTTTCCTGATTTTGGTGTGACAACAAATAAAACATTGTCGTTTTTATTATAGGTTGCCTGCATTTTTTCAAATGCAAGCAGTTGCGGGTTGTCTTCACCGAAAAACATTCGGTAGTCATTGCTGAAGCCCATATTGCCCACCGTATGCTGCCGCAACAACCGCTGCTATAGAAACAAGTGCAACAAAATATTTCCAGCGTATTACCCAGTTTGTGTATGATTCGACCATTGCGTATCCCCGGTTATTATTTTTTTTAGCGTTAGAGTAAATTTGTGTTGTTACGAACTTTGCTTCAATAGTGCAATTTCATCATCAAACAAGGCAGATGAGATTTCATTAAAGAGTTTTTTAGAATCGGTGTCTTTACTTAAAGGCTGCCATTGATACCCATCCAGATAAATATTGGAATTTTCCCACAACATGTTAACCACCGGGCTGAAGCCGAGTTTGTTAAGTGGCATATCCGATTGATCCAGCAGCATGGCGCCATAATGCATTGACCAACAACCAAACACGATAGTACCTACATTGTCCTGATGTTTTTTATCCAGGTCACCGCAGTCAATGGCTTCCTGCACAATGCTTTGAGCGATTTTATTAATATTGTGTTCCAGTGATTCCATCTCTACCAATTTTTCTTCACTGACTTTTTCTCGAACCGCGTTGTTCTTTACGGTTTGAATATTTTGTGCATCCATTGCGTGAAGTTGGTTATAAAGAGAATATCCAATACCAATGGCAGAATACCTTTCTCGTGTGGAACCCTCGTACTGGTAGGCACGTTCAAATATATCAATGAGATTTTTTATGCTGCGGCAGCAAAGCGAGCAAACTAGATCTTCCTTGCTGGAAAAATGGTTATAGATGGTGCCTTTGGAATATTCGGTGGCTTCCGCAACCCGATCCATAGAGAGGTGGCCGTATCCATGCTCATAGACCATGGCCTGTGCGGTATCCATAATCAGCTCTTCCCGCTGTAACAGCTCACGTTGTTTACGTGTTGGTTGTTTAATAGCGGATATTATTTTCGTGACAGGGCAAACCATGCGCTGAATAATATGACGAAACGTCAAAAAATGTCAATATGTTTATTACTCAGCTGAGTGACTAAGTCTTTTTAGATGGCTCCATATTGTATTAGTAGCTTGTGTATGCGTTCAGCCATCAGCGTGTAACCCTTTGAATTTGGGTGAATTTGGTCGGATTTGAGGCTATTTTTTCTGAGGATATCCGTGAGTAAATCATTTTCCAGAGGCAGGGCATTGGTTTGTGCTAATTCTTCGTAGAAGGGAGCTGCGCTCAGGAAAATCCCAAATTGTGGTACGCCAATCAGGACCACCTGTGTATTGCTGGATTTGGCCAGATCAATCATCTGCTGCAGATTTTCTTTGGTTTGTTTCGGGTTGTTTCTGCGTAAAATGTCATTGCCGCCGTGACACAGAATGAGCAATTCGGGCTGATATTTTTTTAGCAGGCCGGGCAGGCGCTTAAGGCCGGTTTGGCTGATTTCACCGGGAACACCTGCATTGATTACAGTTCTCGATAGCATCGTCTGTAATTTTTGCGGGTAGGCCTGCTCGATGCTGGCACCGGTGCCGTGAGTCAGGCTGTCGCCGAAAGCCAGAATGACGGCGTTTTTAGTGAGAGGCTGAAGTTGATTACCGGCATCGCAGGCGGCGATTAGCAGCAGCAGTGAACAAACAACAAATTTTATAGATTGTGCCATTGAGATGAGTGTAATGACAAATACCGCTGAAAATCAAATTTCCTGTTCTGCTGTTGAGGGTTTTGAACAGTTTTCACGTGTTTATGTGCCATTAGGCATCACGGCTGACTTTAAAACGGTGGTGGAAGACTTTGTGGTTGATGAACGTTTGCCGTTTGATTTGAGTGGCGAGGGCGAGCATGCCTGGCTGCAGATTGAGAAACGTAATAACAATACCGACTGGGTGGCGAAATTACTGGCAAAAGCGGCGCGGGTAAGAAGTCGTTGTGTTGGTTATGCCGGCCTGAAAGATAGACACGGCCTGACCTCGCAGTGGTTTAGCGTGCATTTACCGGGAATGGAAGAGCCTGACTGGAGCGTGATTGAATCGGATGAAATACGCATTATTCAAACCTGTCGCCATAGCCGAAAACTGCGCCGGGGTGCTTTGAAAGAAAACCGTTTCCAGATGGTACTACGGAATCTCACCAGCGATAAAAAAGCACTGGATAAACGCGTGGACGAACGCCTCCAGTGTATTGCCGAACAAGGGGTTGCCAATTATTTTGGTGAGCAGCGCTTTGGACGTCAAATGGGTAATCTGGCGCATGCGGCTGAAATGTTCACTGACAAAACATTGAGATTGCCAAGAAATAAGAAAAGTATGTATTTATCTGCTGCGCGTTCGTGGATTTTTAACCACATCCTGAGTCAGCGAGTTGAGCAGGAAAATTGGAACCATCGTGTGGCGGGAGACGTGTTTATCTTAAATGGCAAAACTGCCTGCTTCTGGGATGATGATTCAGCTGATCTGGAAGACCGCCTGAAACGCGGTGAAATTCATCCCGCAGCCATACTCTGGGGAGAAGGCGAACTGGCGAGTCGAGGTCAGGTGGCAGAGCAGGAAATGCGAGTGGTCGATGAAAATCCTGTGTTTCGGGAGGGCTTACGTGAGTTTAAAGTACAGCAAATGCGTCGTTCGATGCGAGTGATTCCGAGCGATATGACGTGGCATCTGAGCGGAGATGAGTTGATGCTGGCTTTTAACTTACCGGCAGGCAGTTATGCGACGATGGTACTGCGGGAAATAGTTGATATTTCCGAGGCTGAAAGATAAAAAAATCATTTGCCACAGAGGTCACAGAGCACGCAGAGGTTTTTAGTCTGTCATCTCTGTGCCCTCTGTGGCAAAAAAATAATCAACCATATTAATACCCACATTGAAATGCGCGTGGTATGATATTGCACTATAGTATTGACAATAAATACTAATAAAACAAAGACATCCGGTAAGTTATGAATCCAAACTATCTCGATTTTGAACAACCGATTGCTGAACTCGAAGCCAAAATTGAAGAGCTACGTTATGTCGGTGATGACACCGAAATCAATATCGGTGACGAGATTGGACGTCTTGAGGAAAAATCTCGCAGCCTGACCAAAAGTATTTTCAACAAACTCAGTTCATGGCAAACCTCCAAACTGGCGCGTCACCCGATGCGCCCCTACACGCTTGATTACATCGACCGGATTTTTACCGATTTTCAGGAATTGCACGGTGACCGCGCATATGCCGATGATCCTGCCTTAGTCGGTGGCATTACCAGGCTGGACGGCATGCCGGTGATGGTGATTGGCCACCAGAAAGGTCGCGATACCAAGGAAAACATTCGGCGTAATTTTGGCATGCCGCGCCCCGAAGGTTACCGCAAAGCGTTGCGCCTAATGAAAATGGCAGAACGTTTTCGTATGCCGGTGTTAACTTTTATTGATACACCCGGTGCTTACCCCGGACTCGGTGCAGAAGAACGTGGTCAGTCCGAAGCCATTGCACGTAACTTGTTTACTATGGCCGATTTAAAAACGCCCATCATTTGCACGGTGATTGGTGAGGGCGGTTCAGGCGGCGCACTGGCAATTGGTGTGGGTGATAAAGTCATGATGCTGGAATACAGCACTTACTCAGTGATTTCTCCCGAAGGTTGCGCATCTATTTTGTGGAAGAGTGCAGACAAGGCCGAAGATGCGGCAGAGGCCATGGGCATTACGGCAAAACGTCTTAAAGATCAGGGTCTGATTGATCACATCATTAGAGAACCGCTGGGCAGTGCGCACCGTGATATTGATGCCACGGCAAGAAATATTAAACAGGCACTGGTTGATAGCCTGGAAAATATTGAAAAAATGAGCCTCGATAAATTGCTCGAGCTTAGGTACAAACGTCTGACTTCGTTTGGTGAATTCCTGGAGCAAGACGAAGCTGTGTAAGCAGCGTTCGCCCGGTTAAGTTTTTTTTTCAAGTATAAGACTCTCGTGAACGTTCTTTTAGAGGGTTTTCAGCAGCAAATGCAATCGCTTTCTGTGACTGCTTCAAATAAAAACTATGTCATTGCCTACAGCGGCGGCATGGACTCGCACGTATTGTTGCATCTTTGTTATCAATCAAAACTACCCTTTAGAGCGATTCATGTTAATCATGGTTTGCAGGACGAAGCTGATTCATGGTCACGGCACTGCCGCAGAGTTTGCGAAGAATTAAACATTCCTTTTTTAAATATCTGTATTGATGCAAAAACACCGCAAGGCGAGAGCCCGGAAAATGCGGCACGCAAAGCACGGTATGAAGCATTGATTTCTGAACTTAATGAAAACGAATGTTTAATAACCGCGCATCACAAAGATGACCAGTCAGAAACCTTGTTGCTTCAATTATTTCGTGGAGCCGGCCCCGCTGGTTTAGCATCAATGCCAACTGTTAGAGAAACAGACCGAGGTGCACATGTAAGACCGCTACTTGAATTCAGTCGCGAAGAATTACATCAGTACGCTAAAACCAATAAACTCGACTGGGTAGAAGACCCGAGTAATCAGGATACGGATTTTGATCGCAATCTTTTACGCCAGAAAGTCCTGCCTTTAATTAAACAACGTTGGCAACAGCTTGATACTTCTTTGTCACAAGTCGCTTCGCAACAACAGGATTCACTGGAAATTATTGAAGCGATGGCTGCGATTGATCTGGCTTTGATGGTTACGCAGAAAACAGAAGTCATTTCGATAAACGCACTGCAACAATTATCTCTGGCACGACAATTAAATGTGTTGAGGTTCTGGATTCGACAGTTTGGAAAAGATGCGCCAACCGCGAATGTATTACAGGAAATTGTTGAATCAGTTTTGAACGCAGCAGAAGATGCAGCACCGGTAGTGAGTTGGGGGCAATCGGAAGTGCGACGATTTCAGGATGAGTTATATCTTCTGCAAAAAAAAGAACATGATGATTCTAAAAGTTTTCAATGGAATCCGCATGAGACACTGGTGATTGAAGATTTAGGCGTTGAGCTTTCTGTTGCTACGACCGACAGTAAGGGTTTGTCTTCATCCTTGATGGATAAGCAGTTAAAAATTTGTTTCAGGCAAGGCGGTGAAAAAATTCAACCCGTAGGAAGAAAACATACGCACAGTTTAAAAAAACTAATGCAGGAAGCGGGTATTCCACCATGGCAGCGTTCGCGTATTCCATTGGTGTATTTTGATAATGATTTAGTGTGTGTTTGTGGTTATTGGGTTTCATCGAGGTTTTCTGTTGATGGGGATGGGTGGTTACC
>QIHT01000059.1 GCA_003229115.1 Gammaproteobacteria bacterium
TTTATTTGGCCACAGCTTGTATGGGCGAAGTACTACGTAGCCCTGAGGTCACAGAGGTTTTTGGTTTGTCATTATTGTTCGCGATGACAAAAAACCTGTGCCACCGTAGGCCGGGATAAGGTTTTGTCGTTCCCGGCGATTTTCGGCAATATGGCCATGCCTGCAACGTACCTTATGCAGGCCTACTTCCGAGCTGTAGGGTGGGCATTGCCCACCACCGCCCATGTCGGGCAATGCCCGACCTACGACTGTGGTTAAAAAATTCAGTGAAACCTAAGCGTCGCCTGTTTCACACACGCGACTTTCATGCAGGCCTCATCGAATTTGTGCTGCAGACTTCTGGTGTCATCCAGTGAGTTTAGATGCTCAAGCGACATACTGGCTTCAACGCTGATACTGCCAGCCAGGTAATGAAGTGTTACATCGTTTATGGCGACCAGTTCAGGCACTTTTGACCATTCTTCGTTAAGCGCCATAATCAGTTCGCTTCTTAGTGGCAGGCTCATGCTGCAGGCTTCCTGTTCGTCATCTTCGGGGTCAATATGCACGGTTACATCATTAATGTCTTCGAACTTGTCAATCAAGGTTTTTTCGACGGCTTCGGAAATATGATGGCCTTCAGAAACGCTCAGTTTGGGAGCGACTTCAATGTGAACATCTACCAGTGCTTTATGCCCCATTTTTCTGGAACGTAGCATGTGCAGATGACGGACGTCTTCGTGGGCGAGAATTTGTTCGCGAACTTTTTTAACGGTTTCCGGATCCAGTCCTTTATCTACCAGCTCCTGCATGCTCTGGTAACCAAGTTCAATACCGATTTTTACAATCATTAACGCCACCACGATAGCAGCATAAGTGTCGAGTTTGGGCATATCCATTTGGGTGCCGGCAATGCCGATAAACACCACGACAGAGGAAATGGCATCGCTGCGATGATGCCAGGCATTCGCAATTAACAGTTTCGAGCGAATGTTGTTGCCAACATGTTTGGTGTAGTGGTAAAGCACTTCATTGCTCAGTATGGAAAACGCGGCTATCCAGAGTGTGAATGTATGCGGAGTTGGAATCTCTTCGTCCAGAACTAATTCAGAAATCGCGTCGTAGGCAATACCCAGCCCAACAATAACAAGCAGGGTGCCGAGGGCGACGGTAGCGATAGTTTCAAATCGTTCATGGCCGTAAGGATGGTCTTCGTCAGCATCTTCAGCCGCGTGCTTGGCGGCAAAAAGCACCATAGCGTCACTCGCAAGGTCAGAGGCAGAATGCAGACCATCGGCGATCAGGGCGTGAGATTGACCAATAACACCGCCGACCAGTTTTGTGCTGGCCAGCAGGACGTTCACCAGAACGCCCCACAGTGTTACACGGTTAATTTCTTTTGTTCGTTGTTTGAGAGAAAGCTCCATCAGGACATTTTCAGCCGTGCAGAGCCATGGTGCAAGTTTTTTAAGAGCCTGTGCTGGATTTAATCAGAAAACTGATTGAGTTCTTCCCGTGTATTGATGTTCAAAAATTCACCGACTGCACCTTCGAACATCACTACAGCGGGGTTTTGTAGCTCTATCCATGACATTGCTTCGTGATGCCCCTGGCGTAGAAACTCAGCCAGATTTTTCTTTAATGATAGATGCATCAAGAACACCAGTTGCCTGTGCTCATGTGCTCTGGCGACAATAAGTTTTTGGTTGTGTGCAGCCGCCAGCCTTTCAACCAGATCATCAGGTAGTAGAGGTATATCGCAGGGTAAGACTAATATCCATTCGTGTTTGCATTCGGGTATGCAGGTGATGATTCCCGAAAGCGGGCCCTGAAAGTCGGAGGCTTTGTCTTCAACAACTTTATCGGAATATTTTTTATATTCATCCGTGTTTCTATTGGCACTGATAACGATGTCGTCAACCTGTGCGCTGATTCGATTAACGACATGCTCGACCATGGGTTTGTTGTTTAGAGTCACCAATCCTTTGTCTTCTCGATGAAAGCGTTTGCCTTCACCACCGGCGAGAATAATACAGCTAACAGGTTGCCCGGGCATACTCATGTAGTAAGAAAATAAATCAGGACAAGGTTAAGTAATAACATGGCAATAGTCGCAGATTTCCAGAACAACACCGGGTTACTTTCTATTAAGGGCGATACCTGATTGTTAAAGGTGGTGTTTGGGTGTGTCAGGTCGTGAAGAAATTCGGAGAAGGTTTCATAGCGAAGACGCGCGTCTTTTTTTACAGCTTTGTGAATAGCGCCATCCATCCATAACGGAATCATCGGGTTATATTTTATCGAAGACTGGTATTTGATTTTATTGAGTGTGCGCCAGTTCAGATCGCGCGACATTTTTTCGCCATAGGGCAAGTGCCCGGACAGCATTTCATAAACCAGTACACCGAGCGAATAAATGTCGGAACGATTACTGCCTTCTGTGCCCAACAAGTATTCGGGGGCGGTATAATTTTTAGTGCCAAGCAACTCGATGCGTTCGACAGGTGTGCTTATTTCCTGTACACCTGCGATTTTCACAGAGCCAAAATCAATGATTTTTACTACCCCGTGCTCTGTGATCATAATATTTTCAGGCTTAAGGTCACGATGTAGCATTTCAAGGCGGTGAAAAACTCTAAGCCCTTTAATTATCTTATTAGTAATTTCAATCACAGTTTCGATATCGGGTATGGTATTTTGTTTCATCCATTGCTTCAGGGTAATGCCCTCGATATGTTCCATGATGAAATACAGAAAATTTCGCTGCCGCGTTTGATCAATTATTTTTATTATGGTGTCGCTTTGTATGCGTTTGCCAGCCCATTCCTCCATATAAAACCGCTCGATATATGCGGGATCATCGGAATAGTTAACCGACGGTGTTTTCATAATAAACAGCTGGCCGCTTTCTTTATCGCGTACTTTATATAACTGTGACGTGGTGCTGGCATGAATTTCTTCAAGTATTTCGTAACCATCCATGGTCATACCCGGGCCGAGATGCGGCGGGAAAGGCAAACGTGTCAGTTCGTTATAAACTTCGTTTGCATCCTGGCTGGGTAACGAATCGATACGTATGATCTGGCAGGTCACGTTGTCGTGACTCTTTTCTTTGATGGCGTGCATATTAATTTCATCTGCCACGACATCGAGTGCGCCATCTGATAATAAATGTTGTTTGATCTGGCTGTCATCAAGGTAGTCATGCACACCATCTGTGGTCATGATATAGAGGTCACCGACTTCCGCATTAACTGCTTTGTAGTCGATATCCAGATGGCTATCGATGCCCATGGCGCGGCTGAGATAATTCTTTTTTTCAGAAATCCATACACGGTGATCTTTGGTTAATAGCTCCAGATCACCATTTCTGAAACGATATATGCGCGAATCACCGATATGAAATATGTGTGCAGTGGTTGATTTAAATACCAGTGCACTAAAAGTCGTGACCATGCCGTGAACATTGTCTTTACCGCCTTTGCTCAACAGCCAGTTATTGATGGCGGTTAATACCTTTGCGCCGGAGGTTTTGACCGTCCACGTTTCCGGGGTGCTGAAATAATCGCTGAGGAAGCCTTTTACACACTGCTCACTGGCTTCGCGTGCGTTGGCGCAACTGCCCATGCCATCGGCGATAGCGGCGGCTATGCCTTTGTTCTCAAGCGCAGTGTCTTCTGCCAGAAAAACGCCGTAGAAGTCTTCGTTTTGATCCTTGGCGCCCTTGTCAGAACTCTGGCCGATGCTGATGGATAATTGAGTGCTCATTAGTGGGGAATCATTCTACATGAGTGGAAGTGCAATATTTAGCCACAGAGGGCACAGAGCACACAGAGGTTGTTTTAGTCTGTCATCCCGAAGAATTGAGGGATTCGAGATGACAAAGCATAAAAACCAGGTTTTACCTCTGTGTGCTCTGTGCCCTCTGTGGCAAAAAAACAATCAGGAAACATCAATCATCTGCACCGTTCCATCGGGCTGGATTTCAGCCATCTGGCCAGTGGGTTCGCGCATAAACAGGAGTATAAAGACAAGTACCGTTGCGCCGCAGATTGCAATAAACAGGAAAAACGCCTGTGACGAGACAAACGAAAACACGGTGAGAAAAATAACACCGCCTACATTGCCGTAGGCACCCGTCATGCCGGCAATTTGTCCGGTCATTCTTCGTTGAATTAAGGGCACCATGGCAAACACAGCGCCTGAACCGGCTTTTGCAAACAGGCCGCACAGTATTGTAGTGGCGACTACGAGTGGTAAAGCCCAACTGGCATCAACCTGACCAAGAATAACAAAAGAAACGGCAATGCCGGAAAATAAGATAACTAATGTTTTTTTACGTCCGATGCGGTCGCTGATTAAACCGCCTGCGGGTCGAGCAACAAGATTCATGAACGGATAAACTGCGGCGAGTACACCAGCGAGAACGGTAGAAACATCAAAAGTGTCTTTATAGAACAGAGGCAACATAGAGACCAGTGCCAGTTCCGAACCAAAGGTAACAAGGTAAGCAAGGTCGAGTATGGCGACCTGGCTAAATTTGTAACGAAATATATCAGGCACTTCTTTTATAAACACCTCTTTGTTGATTTGATAAATGCGAAATGCCTGATAAAGATAAATACCCGAGAGTGTTGCGTAAATAGTGTTGGTTATGCTGCTGTCGAACCAGTTTAGACCCGCGGGCGACAGTTTCCATGCAAGTACGCCAAGTGCTGCATACATCGGAACGCTCATTAGCAGGTAAAGCAAAAAATCACCTTTACTGGTCACTTCCATGCCACCGATTTTTTTTGGTTTGAAATAGGTAGAGCCTTTTGGCGTATTGCTGACAGCGAAGTAGTAAAAAATACCGTAGAGAAACGAGATAACCCCGGTAGAGCCTATGGCATATCGCCAGCCATCATCACCACCAAACATAAGAGCCACCGTGGGTAATGCCAGTGCTGCGGCTGCGGAGCCAAAGTTTCCCCAACCACCATAAATCCCCTGTGCGATTCCGGCCTGTTTCGCCGGGAACCATTCACTAATCATACGGATGCCAACGACAAACCCTGCGCCGACAAATCCCAGCAAAAATCGCATCAGCGCCAGTTGCTGATAGTTTTCAACCA
>QIHT01000233.1 GCA_003229115.1 Gammaproteobacteria bacterium
GCGTCACTATCTGGTCGTTTTGTGCGAATAAATTCGCACCTACAGATTACCTGGCAAACCACGGGGTATTACACCCACAGTGATTAATAAACCTCTGTGTTCTCTGTGCCTCTGTGGTGAATAGCTTTTAAAGTTTTTGGCAGCACAACTAATCCAGAGAATACTCCCGGTAATCTTCAGAACGTTCAAATAATTTTGAGCTAATATCTTTCTTTTTATACGAAGTCAGAATTCTCTTTTTTCCATTGCTATGCCATTCCTGGACAGGCATGCCTTTTAAATAATACTCACCATCATTGAATACCTGGTTGTAGATAAAACAGGTCGTCTGGTATTCTTCGAGTGTATTCTTAAGACTTCTCGCCTGCTGGCCTGCAATAACTTTTTGATACTCCCGCAAAATTTTTGTTACGCCAGGTAATAAATCAGGTACTAACTGTATATCAACACATACATCTTCTGGATCAGCGGCCGAATTAACGCGGTAATTATAAACTGCTTTATCTGATATTTTGGGCGCATTGAGAAACGGTTCGTACACCTTATTAATCTTGCTCTGCATGTCCGGTTTTTCGTATTTGTAGGCGGGTATCACAAGCACGGCTTTATCAAAGTGGCTAACACTGTATATCTTATTTTCACTATCGTCATAAAGAATGTAACCACTGTCATCACTCAAGTCATCAATTCTTATGAAACGGTTCGTAACAGTAAAACGGACAGGATAAATATCAGTCCCGGTTTCCTGTTCATTATATAAAAGCTCATAAGCAGAAATTTTTTCAGCCGCATGCGTGGTCTTTGCCAAGCAAATTACAATAATAAAAACCGCAAAAAAATGCAACCGTCTGGATTTTTGATTTAACATTGACTCACCCATTATGACCATGTTCATTTCGTCTCATTAGATCCTTAATTTCCTGACTGGAAAATCCTGCCTGCATACGTATTACCTCATCAAAAGAACCGAATACCGCATCTTCCATATACTCATCCAGCAGTTCGCTGAAGGTGGTATGCGGTGAAACCAAACGCTGTTTGCACAGTTCGTTAAACCAGTGGCTGCCAATCCTGACGTGGCCTATTTCGTCGCGGTAAATAACTTCGAGTATATCAACTAATGCGGTATCACCCGCTGCCTGCAGTTTATTGATCATACCAGGCGTCACATCAAGCCCCCTCGCTTCAAGTACTCTGGGTACCAGTGCCATACGCACCAGTACATCATGATCGGATTTAAGTGCCATCTCCCACAAACCATTGTGTGCTGCATAATCGCCGTATGACCTACCCTTTGAGATTAGATAGTCGTTAAGCAAAGTAAAATGCAAAGCCTCTTCATCAGCGACACGCAACCAGTCTGAATAATATTGCTGTGGCATATCACGGAAACGGTAGACGGCGTCGAGTGCCAGGTTGATTGCGTTGAATTCAATGTGCGCAATGGCATGAACCAGCCGGATCCTGGCTGGTTCGGAATTAAAACCACGCTTTGGAACGTCGCGAGGATTAACCAGTTCAGGCTTCTCAGGTCTACCGGGTATAGTCACTTGAACAGGCGGGGTTTCAGTTTGCGGAACCAGTTCATCCTTCACCCACTGATCACAGATATCATGCACACTGGCAACTTTAGCCGCCGGTTGCGTCAACATCAAACAATCATAGACCTGATCAAATAAACTATTTTTTTTATTCATTGCCATTACTGTAGTTTATCCATTCGATAGTCGAAAAAAAGGCCTGCAGAGCAGACCTTTTTTATCATGCTATAGAAACCTGAATCATTCTACAACAATATTTTCCCTGTTTTTGTCGACAGTACCTTCACCGATGCCTTTTACCAGGGCCAGATCATCGATTGACTTAAAAGGTCCATTTTGTTGGCGGTATTCAACAATCGCAACGGCTTTTGCATCACCAACACCATTTAGCCCACTTGCAAGTGACTCGGCATCTGCGGTATTGATATTAAGCGCACCTGCATGCACTAATGTTGTGAACAAAAAGAAAAACGAGAGTACAGCTGATAGTATGATTTTTATCATATTACACATCCTTGTATTAATTGATTGGAGCGTCGAGTCTATCCGCTATTTTTTAATAACACAACACCTCAGCTTATTTTTTTATTAATTAATTGTAAGACTTCAATCGGGTGCTCTGCCTGTGTCACTGGCCGCCCGATAACCAGGTAATCAGAACCATTCGCGACGGCTTTCTCTGGCGTCATTACGCGTTGCTGATCATCGACCGAATTATCTTTAAGACGAATTCCAGGAGTCACCAGAAGAAAGTCTTTGCCACACTGCTGTTTTAAAACGCTGGCTTCCAGTGCGGAACACACTACCCCGTCAAGACCCGCTTGCTGTGCCAGCTTTGCCAGATTTTTAACCAGTGCCTCGGGTGTTTGTTGAACACCAATATCTGCCAATTCTTTTTCACCACTACTGGTCAAAAGTGTTACAGCAATTAATAAGGGTGCATTATCGTCGTCGAGCGCGCTTCGTGCTGCTTGCATCATGGCAAGCCCGCCCAGACTATGTACATTCATCATCCACACGCCTAGCTCGGCTGCGGCTTCACAGGCTCGCGCTACTGTGTGAGGAATATCGTGAAATTTTAAATCAAGAAAGACATCAAAACCGTTCGTTACCAACTGCCTGACCAGATTTGGGCCACAACGGGTAAACAGCTCTTTGCCGACTTTGAGCCGGCACATGCCGGGATCGAGTTGCTCGACGAGCTGTAGAGTTGATTTTTCGTCCGGAAAATCCAGAGCAACGATAATTTTAGACATGGATCGTATTAGGCAGCTTCTACAATCGCTGGCTTCACCTCACCCCAACTCTGGCAGCTTGGGCATAACCAGTACAGGGTGTTGGCCTGAAAACCACAGTGATGACACTGGAACTCGCTGTTACTGTGCTCCATTTTCACCAGTGCCGACTTTAAGTCGAGGAATAGCGCAACATCACCCGCACTGGCATCATTGCTCCGGTAAGCTAGCAGATGGTGCATGCCCTGAATGCTCGGGTGTTTCTTTAGCCTTTTTGTAAGGTAGTCAATAACGGCTTCCTTACCTTTATAACGTTCGACAACCACCGCATGTTTTTCCAGCAAGCCGGGTAAATCATGTTTATCCTCGAGCTCACCCAGATACTTTAACAATGCATCGGGGTCATTAAGATGGTCATAACATTCAATCAGTTGATCAAGTACCACCGGCAAAAACTCTGCATCCTGCTCTTCTATCAATTCAATTTGCCTGATCGCCTGTTTGTAATCACTACGATTCATTGATTGTTCAGCCAGCATCATGGACGCACGAACCGAGGCTGAATCATAACGTAATGCCTGCTGTGCATTATGTTCTACCTGATTAACATCGCCTTTAACTTTAGCGATATCTGCCAGTTCGCAATAATATTGAGAAATCATCGGCCCTATGTCAGACGGATTTTCTCCGAATAGATCTACCGCGATATCTATCGCCTTATGCCAGTCTTTTTCCTGCTGGTAAATCAATATCAAGTTTCGTCTGGCTTTTTCAGAGCTTTGATCGTGGATCAGAACTTCCTTGAACAAACCTTCAGCCCGGTCGAACCAGCCTGCACCCAGGTAGTCATAGCCGAGCTCCAGCAAGACTCTGCTTCGATATTTTTCCGGTAGTGAGGGCCTGGCGATTAAGCCCTGATGAATTTTTATGGCTTTATCCGTTTCACCATTTTTTCTGAAAATCTTGCCCAGGGCAAAGTGTGTATCAATAATTTCCCAGTCGGATTCGACCAGCTTGACGAAGATATCCAGCGCTTTTCCCTGCTCATCATTCAACAGGTAATTCAGGCCTTTAAAATATTCTGCAGAACGATTGTAAGCGACACCAGAACCACTTCCGCGGTTTTTCAACAGTAGCCAAAACGCTAAAATAAGCACAGGTAAAACCAGCAGCGACCAACCCGGCATTTCTGAAAGATCAATCATAAATGACTCTCATCTTCGCGCAGCTGAAGTGATATAGATTCGAAGTTTTTAACCCACTGCAAAAATCGCAGTGTTTTATCGGGTGACCCTTAAACCTGGTCTTTTTTAAGCGAGTGATTAACACGCTCCCTCAGTTCTTTGCCAGGTTTAAAGTGAGGCACGTGCTTGCCTGGAAGTGAAACCGAATCCCCTGTTTTAGGATTACGACCAGAACGCGGCGGCCTGAAATGAAGTGAAAAACTGCCAAAACCCCTTATTTCAATGCGTTCTCCACCAGACAGTGAATTACTCATTTGCTCAAGCAGGCCTTTAACTGCCAACTCCACATCCTTGTAAGCAAGATGACTTTGCTTGCGCGCAATCCTCTCGATCAATTCCGATTTCATTACTGACTTTTCTAGCGTGTCATCAGTCATTGTTGAAGCCATCCTCGATAGTTAACATCGTTATCATAGTATTTATATGTAGCAGTAAAACTTATTTTTCGCCAGCATCCATCTGTTCTTTAAGCAAATCGCCTAAAGTACCGCTGGTAGATTCCTGTGAGCTGGAGTAGTCTTTAAGTGCTTCTGCTTCTTCTTCATAATCTTTCGCTTTGATTGAAAGATTAATGGCGCGGCTCTTACGATCAACACCCAGCAGCTTGGCTTCAACCGTATCGCCGACTTTTAAAACAGTCGATGCATCTTCTACGCGATCTCTTGAAAGCTCCGAGGCGCGCAATGTACCTTCTACACCTTCGCCTAAATCAATCACAGCCGCTTTAGCATCTACCGAAACCACGGTACCTGTGACAATCGATCCTTTTTTGTTTTCAGCCAGGAAGGATGACACCGGATTCTGTTCCATTTGTTTCAGACCGAGGGAAATACGCTCACGCTCGGGGTCAATGGAAAGAACAACAGCTTCGAGGGTATCACCTTTGGTGAATTCACGAATGGCTTCAACACCATCGATATCCCACGAAACATCAGACATATGAACCAGGCCATC
>QIHT01000101.1 GCA_003229115.1 Gammaproteobacteria bacterium
GAATATTATGTTAACGATGCTGGTCGACAGATGAATATTCTGGCCACCAGTATCTGGCTACGTTATTTACAACAACATAATATTAAACTGGAGTTCCCCAGTAACGGTTATAAAAGTGATGCCTACATCATGGATATCGCACGCTCGCTCACCGACAAACATGATGGCGCTTTTGTTTATAGCGCTGAACAGGTGATGTCGGATATTCCGCCCGATGAACCTGCAGGTGGTGATAAAGAAAAACACATTGATGCGCTCATAGAACGCGCGCAACAGTTACTCGGTGAAGCCGAGTACCTTATTGTCTTCAATGCAGGGCTGGATGCCATTCTTGTAGATATCCGTGAAGACCTGGAAGGCTTTGGTGTTCATTTCGACAACTGGTATTCAGAAAAAACCTTAACTGAACGCGACCTGATTAACACTGCCATCGACCAACTCAAAGCTGCCGATCATGTTTATGAAAAAGAAGGCGCCCTGTGGTTTAAGTCCACGGCTTTTGGCGATGAAAAAGACCGTGTAGTCATTCGCGACAACGGCCAGTCCACCTACTTCGCTTCCGACATCGCTTACCACATGGACAAGTTTGCCCGCGGTTACGAACGCGTCATTAATATCTGGGGTGCCGACCATCACGGTTACGTCGCACGTGTTAAAGCCGCGATTAATGCACTCGGCGAAGATGAAAACAAACTGGATATTTTACTGGTGCAGTTTGCCATTCTTTACCGCGGTGGTGAGCGCGTACAAATGTCGACGCGTTCCGGTTCCTTCGTCACCTTGCGTGAATTGCGTAAAGAGGTAGGCAATGACGCTGCGCGTTTCTTTTATGTCATGCGTAAATGCGAACAGCACATGGACTTCGACCTTGATCTCGCCAAATCACAAAGCAACGACAATCCTGTATATTACATTCAGTACGCACACGCACGCGTTTGCAGCGTGCTTAACCAGTTACAGGAAAAAAACCTGCAACATAATATCGACAACGGTAATAATAACTTGCAGCAACTGAGTGAAAGCCACGAAACCGAGCTCATCACCAAACTGGCGGCGTACCCCGACACCATTGAAAAATCTGCACTCAATGAAGAGCCTCACACACTGGTGCATTACCTGCGCGAACTGGCTAATTTATTTCACACCTACTACAACGCGCATCAGTTCATTGTTGATGATGCCGCCATTCGTGATGCCCGGCTCAATTTAATTACCGCCACCCGCCAGGTGATTCACAACGGCCTGACCCTGCTGGGCGTAAGCTCACCGGAGCAGATGTAATGCCTGCGGATTACAAAAGCCGGGGCAACGGCCGAGGCAAAAAACCGCTACCTGGGTTCGTCTGGCTACTGGTAGGGCTGGGCATCGGTCTATTCGTCGCCTTGCTGGTATACCTTGATGGCCAGCCCGATACAGGTACTAGCTTCGGCGCTGCGGTGCAAAAAGAACTCAACAAAATCAAACAAAAACCGGACAAAAAACAGGACAAAAAACCCGGCAAACAGGAACCCAAGTTCAACTTCTACACCATTCTGCCTGAACTGGAGGTGCTGATTCCTGACTCGGAAATTCAACCGCCGAAAAGCAATACCACGGCCACAGGCAACAACCTGAGTACCGGTAAAAAATATATATTACAGGCAGGTTCGTTCCAGAATAAACAGGATGCTGAAAAACAAAAGGCTTCACTCGCCCTGCTTGGTTATGAAGCTAACATCCAGCACGTCACCATCAACCGTGACACCTGGCATCGGGTTCGCCTTGGCCCCTACACCAATACCAAAGAACTTTATCAAACCATCGCGTTGTTACATCAGCAGGGTATCAGCGCCATGGCGATGGAAATCAAGCAGGATTGAAGCAGTCCACGCTCACTTTAAGCCTCACTGGATGTGTGCTAATATCGCCGCCCTGACCGGCGCTAGCACGGTTTTTTATATAAAAACAACGACTTACGCCATTTTTATGCCCAATACTAGCGGGCCAAGTTAAACCAGGGCGGTCAAGCCCAATGAATTCGGAGAATATTATGGCTTTATTTGATGATGCCTGGATGAAAAGTTTCCAGCAACAATGGAACGCTGAACCAAAACTCAAGGATGCATTGGCAAAAATTAATTTTAATTCTGTGATTGGTTATGGCTTCAAGGGCGATGGCAAATGCATAGGTTTCGTCGCTATTGAAAACGGCGAATGTGTCGATGCTGGCGCTTATGATGACCGCACCCTGAACTGGGATCTGCGTGCTGATGAAGCTAACTGGAACAAGTGGCTGAAAAAAGAACTCGGCATGACCGGTCTTGGTCTGGCTTATGCCACTGGCAAACTTAAGTTTGCGGTTGGCGATTACAAAGGCATGATTTCTGATCCGCGCATGGCAGGTCCGTTTATCAAAAGCTTTGCTGCCATGGGTCGCGTGTAAGCCCTGCCTTTAACCGGTACCAAAAAAGCCACCTTTTCAGGTGGCTTTTTTGTGGTTGGGTTAGCGAAGCGTAACCCAATATCATCCCATATCCGAAAATGTTGGGTTACGGCAAAAGACACCTAACCCAACCTACGTGCTACCCCGCAGCAAGCTGACGGGGTATTAATTGTAGGTGCGACTAAATCGCCAGGAGCGATTTGAACGAAGCCCCGAAGGGGTGAGGCATAAGGACATGCCGAATAATTTATTCGCACAAAGGTTATGGAGTCACTATCTGGTCGTTTTGTGCGAATAAATTCGCACCTACAGATTACGTGGCAAGCCACGGGGTAATGGCATTGATAAACAAACGGTGGGCAATGCCACCCTACGAAACTAATTTCCTCGCAAAAGCTTCAAGAGAAACTTGCCACAAACAAATTTTTCTCACATGCATTTGTAGGTTGGGTTAGCCCCTCGGCAAGCTCGGGATAAACTCCGCGTAACCCAACATCATCCCGTATTCGAAAATGTTGGGTTACGGCAAAAGGCGCCTAACCCAACCTACGTACTGTTTAAAAACCAACGTTTCCCCGGCAAAGGGCTAACTTGCAGGCCGTCATTTAACGACTACACTACTAAGCACACCATCAGGAGAAAATAATGAAAAATTTATTCTATTTGCTACTAATAATCGGGATCGCGTTTACTACAGCCTGTTCAACTACCAGCTCCAACGAAAAATCTGACGAACCAGCCGCTGCTGAAGCACCCGCTGATACTACGCCAGCCGCCGAAGCTGCTGCTTCCGAAACGCCTGCTATAACTAATGAATCACAGTCATCAACCACACCATCTACTGATGATTCATCCTCTTCAACAAGCTATGGCAATGACATCATATATACATGTACACATGGTGACAGCGTTCGCACTATTCGAGTTCTTTATCATGAACAAGGCTCAACAGTTTGCGAAGTTACTTACGAAAAATCAACGGGAACACAATCTCTGTGGAGCGCTAGTAACGATGAGTCTTATTGTGCGGATAAAGCCGCCGGGTTTGTTGCCAAACAACAGAGTTGGGGTTGGGATTGTAAAAAATAGTCATCAGTTGGCAGTTGTAAGTTTGCAGAAAAAATCGAGCTTATAACTTCATCGACATCACTTAAAGCCGCGCAAGTTTTATCTGTGCGGCTTTTTTGTTGTGCGCATGATTGCGACGCTGTCTTGCAGGTTTTCTGCGGTTGCTAATTCGGCGGGAACACTCGGAGCAACTATCAGATCAATTCTGGAACGGATACCTTTAATAATTCTATTAAGAATAAATGACTTGTGACGACTGAATACGCTGCCCCACAAACCGTTTAATGCCATTGCTATTACCGGCACAGGTGTTGACTCTATAATTTTCTCAACACCTGGCCGGAACTTTCTCATTTCACCATTACTGGTTAAGCTACCTTCCGGGAAAATACAAACAAGGTCGCCATCATTTAATGCTTCATTAATATCAGCAAAAGCCTTATCTAATAATTCCTTATCCTCATACTTGCCCGCAATGGGAATAGTGCGCGCCGTTCGAAAAATAAAATTTAATACCGGCAATTTATAAATCCTGTAGTGCATCACAAAACGAACCGGGCGACGTATACAACCTGAGATTATTAATGCATCAACATAACTTACATGATTGCAAACCAGTATCGCAGCACCTTCTTCGGGGATGTTTTCCAGACCCTGTTTTTTAACGTGATAAACAGAGTGAATAAGCATCCACACCAGAAAACGCATAAGAAATTCGGGAACCAGCGTATAGATATAAATCCCGACAACTGCATTTAATACTGCAACCACCAAAAACAACTGTGCGATGCTGACACCTGAACCCAGCAGCACAATAGCTAACACTGATGACAGCACCATTAACAGCGCATTCAAAATGTTATTACCGGCAATAACACGCGAAAGATGTGCCTGCTCGCTTCTCTGCTGCACCAGTGCAAATAATGGCACAATATAAAGTCCGCCAAAAATACCGATAAGAAAAATATCAGCAACGACTCTTAAACTGCCTGAGGTCTCAATAAAGGCAACCGCGCCCATCAACTCATTACTTAATAATTCAGGCGGTGCAAAATACAAATCGATACCAAACAGGGTAAGCCCGATAGAGCCAAATGGCACAAGTCCTAATTCAACCTTCTGATCTGATAGCCAGTTACACAATAACGAACCACCGCCGATACCTAATGTAAACACCGTCAGCAAAAGCGTTACGACCTGTTCATTACCACCCAGTGTTAACTTCGTATAATTAGGCAACTGCACCAGGTAGGTCGCACCTAAAAACCAGAACCATGAAATACCCAGCACCGAAAGAAAAACTGTTCGATTGCTATGTATAAATGCAATATTGCGCCAGGTTTCTGTAAACGGGTTCCAGTTAATTTTAAGTTCAGGTTGCAGTGATGGCGTGTTCGGTATAAAACGGCTGGAGAAATAACCGGCAATGGCAGCGCCCACTATGACGATAGAAACCAGTTCACGGCCTTGCTCACCAGCAATTAAAATACCCCCTGTCATGGTTCCAATAAGAATCGCCACGAAGGTGCCCATTTGAACCAGCGCATTACCTGCGACTAGCTCTTTAGCTCCCAGGTGTTGCGGAATATAACTGTACTTTGCCGGTCCAAACAATGTTGACTGTGTGCCCATCAAAAACAGCAAGCTGATCAATACATAGATCAAGCCTTCATAAAAGGCATAAGCCGCACACAACATGATGATAACTTCGAGTAACTTTATGCGCCGAATTGAAAGTGACTTCTCGTTTTTATCAATCCACTGGCCGGCAGTTGCCGAGAATAAAAAGAACGGCAAAATGAATAGCCCTGCACTTAAGTTCGTCAAAGCGTTCACATCAGCAGACACCAGTTGCGCACCCTGAAAAGCAATAAGTATGATCAGTGCACTCTTGAATACATTATCGTTAAACGCACCCAAAAACTGGGTGATAAAAAAAGGCATAAACCGCCTTTGCTTTAATAAATCGAACTGGTTGCCTGCTTTTTTATTTTTAGACATTGTTTTTTATAACCACCCCGAATAATCACTAGCAAGCACTATCAAAGCATTCCCCCTGACCCGCGAAAGAATAAACATTGCCTTAAATATTTCCCTGAATCCAGGAGTCAGACTTTACATCAATTAGACTGATATTTTTCTCAAGGCAGGCTATGATTAAACCATGTTTACACTTATTTTCTGGTAAAGCCCTATGGCCGAAAACAACCGCGAATATACCCGCCGCGAAATTCAGGTCGATGTACAACTTTCTTTTCTCGAAAATGAGGCCAGAAATGCACGCACACGTGATGTCAGCGAAGGCGGCATGTTTCTTGAAATTGACGACACCTCGGAATACCCGCTGGGTGAAATGGTTCACCTTAGATATAACGACCCCGATCATGATGGCCTCGATACCGAAAAAGATGCCATTATCGTCCGCCTCGCTGATGATGGTCTGGGCATCTCCTTCGTTGAGCTCAACGCCTTTTAAACCAACCCGCTAATTATTCAGGCGCTTGATTGAGCTCTCAATCTGGCGTATTTTTACAGTATGAAAAAGGTTCTCATCAACCGCTACCTGTCCCTGTCCAGAGCAGCTCGCCTGGTCGGGGTAAAGCGCGGAGCACTGCAAAAACGTATTCAGGCCGGTGAAATCAAAACTTTCGAAGGCGACCTGTCGCTCGAAGAACTTTTAAAAGCTTACCCGCAAACGGAATACGACGATAACACCATGATCGACCGGGCGGCTCGAATTAAAGATGCCGCGATCAACAAGATAATACACACCGAACAAGTCCTGCCAAGCGCCGAATCACTTACTGCAAGAATCAACAAGCTCGGGGCAGAGCTTATAGAATCCAACGCCATTGCAACAAAATACATCAAACTGGTTGAAGAAATTAACGCAAGGCTGGATAATCTGGAAAACCCGGATTCAGAAGTTACCGATTTAAAGAAATGGCTACAAACGGCCACAGCAAAGCCAACAACAGTGGATGCTACTGCTGAACTTATTGCCTCTAACACGATACTCAGTCTTATGACAGCACACGTACGCATACTACCCAGCGGTCACGATTTCTTCTCGGAAGGCAATTCCAATCTTCTAGAGGCAGGCCTACGCTCGGGCCTCGCACTAAATTATGGCTGCAGCAACGGCAATTGTGGTGAATGCCTTGCCAGGGTGGTCTCGGGAGAAGTACAAAACATCCAGCCCCATGATTACAAAATAAGCGACGCCAAAAAAGCCAGCGGCCATGTACTAATGTGCTGTAACACCGCAGTAACCGATGTGGTGCTGGAGGCACCCGAAGCCCACGGAGCCAGCGAAATACCACAACAAAACATCACCGCAAAAGTTAAAAGCATTAACACCGTTAATGATGATGTTGCCCTGGTCCACCTGAAAACACCACGCACCAATCGTTTACGTTTCCTTGCAGGACAGCACGTACTACTGGGTGGCAACGATATCCCCGCCGCTAACCATTCCGTCAGCAGTTGTCCATGTGATGACATGAACCTGCATTTCCAGATCCCCAGGGTTACGGGGGACCAATTTTCAGAATACGTCTTCAACAACATGAAGAGCGGCGACGCTATAGACATTACCGGCCCTCGCGGTGACTTCATCCTCAATGAAAATTCACCCCACTCACTGGTATTTGTCGCATGGCACACCGGCTTCGCCCCGATCAGAAGCCTGATTGAACATGCCATGGCACTGGACGTTGCCGAAAATATCCACCTGGTCTGGATTGCCGCCAATAAAAAAGACCGTTTCCTCGACAACCTTTGCCGGTCATGGCAAGACGCGCTGGATAACTTTCACTACATCCCGGTTGATGCTGACCTGACTGACGACACACTCGACAAAAAACAGTTAATCATTAACCAGGTACATATTGAACTGGATGACCTGGCGGACTATGACTTTTATATTTCCGGCAACAAGGCACTACTGGATTCCTGCAAAGAAACCTTGATCAATAACGGGCTGCCGCCGGAGCAACTCACCTCGGATTTAATCGAGCACGATTAAACAACATAGAAACCGGCCTGTCATCTCGAAACCAACCTGTCATCTCGAACACCAACCAGCCTGTCATCTCGACTAAACCAACCTGTCATCTCGAACACCAACCAGCCTGTCATCTCGAACACCAACCAGCCTGTCATCTCGAACACGTTTCATGTGAGAGATCTTATAACCCTAAAGAAGCCCCAGCCCTAAACCAACTATCAAATTGCGTACTCATAACGTGAGTATATATCTCCGTAGTTTTTACATCCTTATGGCCGAGAAGCGTTTGCACCATTCTGATATTGGCACCGTCTTCCAGCATGTGGGTGGCGAAGGA
>QIHT01000048.1 GCA_003229115.1 Gammaproteobacteria bacterium
CCCTGGCCAATGTTTGATGTGCCGTAGGCCGATTTCTTTTCCAGTATGGTTTTGATAACGCTTTGTGTGGTATCAGACGATAAAAAGAAATTAATAAAACCAGGGCCGGCGATTTCGGTTTTTTGCAAATTGTTATCGGTGGGCAGGGCCTGACAAATGGCTTCAGCAAGTTGACGCGGTGGTTTGCCCGCAGCCTTGGCCAGGGTCAGGGCGATGTTGCAGGCGAAATCACCGTGAGTTGCATCCTTGGTGCGAGTGACATGAATCGACGGCACGACGGAAGCATCAAGTATGCCATCATCTTTCAGTTTGTTAATCGCCTGTTCTATCAGATTTTCAATTTCGTGTTTCAAGGAACGTGCCGGTGCAATATTGAGTAGGAGCGTGATTCTACACGTTGCCTATGGGTTTGTATAAAAGCGTTGTTTTTTTGCCACAGAGGTCACAGAGGACACAGAGAAAAAACACTATTGGTAACAACATAATCTTCACTTCCGTAGGAGCGGCTTTAGCCGCGAACATACCACGACTCTGTTGTTATTCGCGGCTAAAGCCGCTCCTACAATTCTTTGAAAAAACAACAGGTTTTCTCTGTGACCTCTGTGGCAAAAATTAATAAGTATCGTAAGGATCAACATCAATCGACCAGCGAACCTGTTTAGCACTTTTGAGTTGCGCCAGTTGTGGTAGCCATTGCCGCAGGCACTGATGCAGGGATTTCCGCTCGGCCGATTGCAACATAATTTGCGTGCGGTATCGGCCGGCACGTTTTTCCATCGGTGCAGGCACGGGGCCGAAAATATCGACAGTATTATCAGGCTGGATGAGGTTTCTTGCTTCGTTCATGAAGGCGTGGCCAGCCTCGGTTTTGATGGCAGCGCAACGTAACATGGCCAGGTGTTTATGAGGCGGCAAACCTGCCTGCTCGCGTTCTTCGAGCGCAGCTTCGGCAAATTTTTCGTAACCCTCGTGCAGTAGCGTTTGTAATAACGGGTGGTTGGGCTGATGGGTTTGAATAAGTACTTCGCCCGGTTTTTCGGCGCGCCCGGCACGCCCTGACACCTGGGTGATTAATTGAGCCAGGTGTTCGGAAGCACGAAAGTCGGCACTGAATAATGCCTGGTCGGTGTCGAGCACACCCACCAGTGTGACATTGGGAAAGTCATGGCCTTTGGCCAGCATTTGTGTGCCGACAAGGATACAGGCCTCACCGCCATGGGCGTGTTGTATTTTTTCTTCAAGCGCGCCTTTTTTGCGCGTGGTGTCACGGTCAATGCGATTAACAAACACGTCCGGAAAACGTTCATTGAGAAATTGCTCGATACGTTCAGTGCCTGCGCCGATGGCTAGCAGCTCATTGCTACTGCAGTCGCCACATTGTTTCGGTGAAGCAGTTTCTGCGCCGCAATGATGGCAATGCAATTGCTGTTTATGTTTGTGAAACGTCATGTGCGCATCACAGCGCTTGCAGCTTGTTGTCCAGCCACACTCGTGACACATCAACAACGGCGAATAACCGCGGCGGTTGAGAAACAGCAGTACCTGGTTGCCTTTTTTTAGATGCTGATCGATATTATCAAGTAAAGCTGCCGATAAACCTTCTTTCATTGGTTGGCTGCACATGTCGATAAGTTTTATGCGGGTGGCAACGTTGCTGCGCGCACGCTTATAAAGTTTGTGAATGTGATAACGATCTTGTGTGACGTTGCGCAGACTTTCCAGCGAGGGCGTAGCCGAGCCGAGCACCACCGGAATATTTTCTTTGTGCGCCCTGACCAGTGCAAGGTCACGAGCATTGTAGCGAAAACCTTCCTGTTGTTTGTAGGAGCCGTCGTGCTCTTCATCAATAATAATCAAACCGAGTTTGGGAATATTGGTGAAAATAGTCGAACGCGTGCCGATGATCAGCTTTGCATGATCGGTTGATGCCGAGTGCCAGCCGCATAATCTTTGCTGGTCATTCAGCCCCGAATGCAACACCGCCACGGGTTGTTTGAAACGCTGTCTGAAGCGTTCGGTGAGTTGAGGCGTTAAACTTATTTCCGGTACCAGTATCAGTACCTGTTTGTCGTCAGCAATCACCGCCTCGCTCAGTCTGAGATAAATCTCGGTTTTACCGCTACCCGTGACACCGTGAACCAGATGTATCTGGTGTCTGTGCAGGTCTTTAGCAATCGCATCCACCGCTTGTTGCTGTTCATCATTGAGTGACGGGCCTTGTATAGAATCAATGGGTGCGACAGTAAGACAGGGTTTTTCAGCACGAGTCACCAGTTTCTTTTCCAACAGTGCTTTCATTGCGCCACGCCAGTTTAGCTGGAGAGCATTGAGTTGTTCTTCATCGAGAGCGGTGTCTTGCGCCAGCAGCCGTTGAAGCAACTGTTGTTGTTTGGGTGCGCGTTGTAAAGTTTGTATATCATCCATGGTGGTGCCATCAGCAACGCGCCATACGATGATGTTTTTAGGTTCTGCGGCTTTACCCTGGCGCAATAAAACCGGCAGGGCGGACTGCATCACCTCGCCGACCGGGTGTAAGTAATAGCTGGCGGCCCATTGCAGCAGTGACAATATTTCGCGGCTCAACACGGGTTCGCTATCGAGTAATGCATCGATGGGTTTGAGACGGTTTTTGGCGATTTCGCTATGTTGGGAACGGCCAACAATAATGCCAATGGCCTTTCTTCGGCCAAACGGGATGCGAACTCTGCAGCCGGGAGTTAAGTCCTGTTGAAATATTTCTGCGGGAATCAGGTAGTCAAAACAGCTAAACAGAGGCGCGGGAACGGCGACATGCAGTATTGAACCCGTCGGGTCAGTTTTGGGTGGTTCGGCCGCAGATGTCATTATTGTTGGTATTTTCCGGAACGATGAGCCAGCTGAGATCATCCAGTGGTGACCATCCCCGCGTGATGAGCTCTAAAAAGGCGATTCTACTGGAAAAACTGACATCAGGGTTTGATCGGTTTTTTTGAATACTGCCCTGTTGCCGGATGTCAACCCAATATCCTGTGGATAACTCTGTGGAAATCATTTGAATAACGTTGTAGGTGACTCATTAATTAACGTTTTTCTGATTTTTTGGTTATATTTTATACACCACTAAAAAATTATTAAAATCATAGAGTTGCAACTAGTGGCACTACTATTGTAGGGTTTTATGAACGGACTCGAGAAGCTAAGTTTTTATTTTTTCGGTCATGTGTATAACTAATCCAGGCGCGAGCTGTTGGTTAAATATTTAGTTAATAAACCTAAGAGTATTTCTAGGTAAAGCTGGATAACTTATTAATACTTACAACAAAAGCCAAGTTACCCACATTTCCTGTGGATAACTCTGTGGATTGAATTTTTTTTAAGGCTAAAAACCAGTGAAAAAAGGCATGTTTTATTAGTTTGGCTACGTTTTAACCATATAAATAAAATTCAATAAAAACAGTTGGTTATATTTAATTATGTTGTAAAAAGTGGTGGATAACCAAAGAATTTAAAAACTTTTATTAGTATATTAGAGCTTGATAAATCACTTGTGTACAACTCATAAAAAGACCTCAATCAGAACAACAAGTTAGGATAAATACAGGGACAAGTAGCGAGTGGCGAGGAAAACTCAAAGTATTTGTAGGTTGGGTTAGGCGTTTTTTGCCGTAACCCAACATTTTCGAATATGGAATATTGTTGGGTTACGCTTCGCTAACCCAACCTACAAAAACCCTTACCTCGGCCCTCGCCACTATCTTTTCTTCAGCTTTCCAGTAGTCTTTGGCTTCGCTGCAAACGGGCTGAAATTTATGACTCTCTGGCAACACATCGAACAGCAAATTGAACAGGCTACGGGCGCTGAGTTTCGTATTGAGGGAAACCAGGGCGTTGGTGGCGGTGATATTAATGTGGCCTGTCGGGTTAGCGGTGGCGGCCGCCAGTATTTTATCAAGACCAATGACGCGTCCCAGGCTTACATGTTTGAAGCGGAAGCAGAGGGTCTGCTGGAAATGGCGCAATCCGGGACTGTGCGCGTACCCGCGCCGGTGTGTTACGGCGTGCATGGCAATCGCTGCTTTGTGGTGATGGAATATCTGGAGCTAGGCGGTCGGGCCGACATGACATTGTTTGGCCAACAGTTGGCAGCCATGCATAAAGTCACGGCGTCACAATTTGGCTGGCGCATCAATAACACGATTGGTGCCACGCCCCAACCTAATACGCTCACTCATGACTGGATTGAATTCTGGCGACAACATCGTCTGGGCTTTCAGCTCGAGCTGGCATCGAATAACGGTTACGGTGGTGAATTACTGAATTTGGGCGAGCGCCTGATGGCGGATTTTCCGGTGTTGTTTGAAAGTTACCATCCCGAAGTCTCCATGTTACACGGTGATTTGTGGAGCGGGAATTACGGTGGTTTGCCCGATGGTGAACCGGTGATTTTTGATCCGGCTTTTTATTATGGCGACCGTGAAGCCGATCTGGCCATGACCACATTGTTCGGCAGTTTTGGCGGTGATTTTTACGCCGCCTACAATGACGCCTGGCCGTTAGATGAAGGTTATGCCGTGCGTAAGACGTTTTACAACATTTATCACATTATCAACCACGCCAACCTGTTTGGGGGTGGTTATCACAGCCAGGCGATTGGCATGATTAAACAGCTGTTGTCTGAAATTTGATTGCCGTTTCTGGATAGGATCTACGCATGTGGTTGACAGTCATATATTCATGAACTATGTATTAACTCCCGGTTAAGGAAGCCTGACCGGGTCATTTCAAATGCGCCAAAATTCGTTCGTAAAGCTGGATTACATATAAATAAACTACCCCGCAGCAAGCTGACGGGGTATTAATTGTAGGTGCGACTAAATCGCCAGCAGCGATTTGAACGAAGCCCCGAA
>QIHT01000036.1 GCA_003229115.1 Gammaproteobacteria bacterium
TATTCGGCACCGCGATACAACTCGGTGTGCCCTTTCTGACGACCAAAGCCTTTGACTTCGGTCACGGTGATGCCATTAACCCCGACCTGTGACAGTGCTTCGCGCACGTCCTCGAGCTTAAATGGCTTGATGACAGCCATGATGAGTTTCATAGATTCCCCTTGGTAATGTGGTTTTTTATTATGCCCATCCCGGGCTGCCATACAAAACAGCAGCATAGCGCAGCCTGATTCTCTGACCAGACCATTCCTTTTGACTCCTGATGAGCTTTTTACCACATTAGCCGCTAGCAGTCTGTCGAACTTAGGCAATCATAGCGAGGAAAAGCGAATTGAATACCTAAAATAGCGTCCTTTCGAACGGTAGCGCAGCAGAAGTGGTACACGGATGTACTGTTTTCGGATCAAAGGAGGGAATCCCTGGAATTACGCAAACTGACTAAGATTGCCGTGCTACCGCTCGCAATGACAACAAAAGGCATTACATCAGGCAAAAAAAATGGCCGGTCCCGAAGGACCGGCCAACCACATTACCAACAGGAGTCTTACTTATTGGTAAATTCTGGATAAGCTTCCATGCCGCATTCTGCGATATCGACGCCTTCGTACTCTTCTTCCGCAGTCACGCGAATGCCCATGATCATTTTGATCGCTAGCCAGGCAATAAGACTAGTACCAAATACCCAGGCACCAATAGTAACCAGACCAACAAACTGGCCAAGGAATGTTGTTCCATCATTCGTCAGTGGTACCGCCATCAGGCCCCACATACCCACCACGCCATGAACAGAAATTGCACCGACAGGATCATCGATTTTCATTTTATCCAAAGTAATGATAGAGAACACAACAATCAGACCACCAGCAGCACCAATCAAGGTTGCACCCAGTGCCGTAGGTGTATCAGGGCCCGCCGTGATAGCAACCAGACCTGCCAACGCACCGTTAAGTGCCATGGTTAAGTCAGCTTTGCCGAACAGGATACGCGCCAGCACTAAGGCAGTAATCACACCACCGGCAGCCGCCGCATTGGTATTCAGGAACACCATAGCAACCAGATTTGAGCTAGCGATATCACCCAGTTTCAGCACAGAACCACCATTAAAACCGAACCAGCCCATCCACAAAATGAATGTACCTAGAGTCGCTAATGGCAAATTAGCACCCGGAATAGCGTTAACTGTACCGTCTTTACCGTATTTACCCTTACGAGCACCCAGTACCAGAACACCGGCTAGCGCTGCGCAAGCACCGGCCAGATGTACGATGCCAGAACCAGCAAAGTCAGTGAAAGCAAAGTCATCACCCAAACTGAATAGTCCGAAAACAGGCTGACCACCCCATGTCCAACTGCCTTCCATTGGGTAGATAACACCAGTCATGACAATAGCGAACAATACAAACGCCCATAATTTCATACGCTCAGCCACCGCGCCTGAAACAATCGACATCGCTGTAGCGACAAATACCACCTGGAAGAAAAAGTCAGAAGGTGCTGAATAAACAGAGTCACCCTCAAAACCATTTTCTGCAGAAGCAGCCAATGCATCAGCAACCAGTGAATCGCCACCGGCTATGCCTTCAAGAAAATAACCACCGCCATACATGAGTTCATAACCACAAACCATATACATGGTGCAGGATACTGCGAACAGTATTACGTTTTTAGTTAAAATTTCTGTTGTATTTTTTGAACGAACTAAACCAGCTTCTAACATTGCAAAGCCGGCAGCCATCCACATTACTAACGCGCCGCATACCAGAAAGTAGAAGGTATCCATCGCATATTGAAGCTGAAAAATTTGATTTTCCATCTTGATATACCCCTAAATAAGTTACAACGCTTCAGCGTCGGTTTCACCTGTGCGTATACGAATGACCTGCTCAACCGGTGCGACGAAGATTTTGCCATCGCCAATTTTTCCCGTGTTCGCCGCGCCACGAATTGCTTCGATGACTTTGTCAGACATATCCGCCGCAACAGCGACTTCAAGTTTTACCTTGGGCAGGAAATCAACAACGTATTCCGCACCACGATAGAGTTCAGTGTGACCTTTTTGTCGACCAAAACCTTTCACTTCGGTCACAGTAATACCCTGTACACCAATTTCTGAAAGCGCTTCACGAACATCGTCGAGCTTAAAAGGTTTGATAATTGCAGTTATCATTTTCATAGTTTGTTACTCCGAAAGACGGCTCACCAGCAACGGTGAGCCAGATCTAAATAACGGTTAGTTAAGCGCCCTTACAGGTCGAATGCTTTGCTTAGTGAGAAAATAAGCGCCGTGCCATCAGTCGTAGATACACCACCTGTGAGGTTTTCTTCAGGATCGCCATTAATGACAGATATGCCCGCGTCAGCACCACCGATATCTGTGCTCATACCGACTTCGAGGTAAGCGCCGTCCCAGTCCTGGCTAAACATACCGTAAGTCGCAGAAAAAGGACCCTTGCTATAAGAAACCGCAGTAAAAGTGTAATCCTCATCTGAACCATTTATTACCTCATGGGAGCCGACTGCGATGTCCAGTGCGAAATCACCATAGCTACCACCCAGGTTGACTTCGTCATAAGAGGTATCAAAGCCGCCGGTGTAGCCATAGTGCGTGTAACCAATGCTGTAACCGAAGTCACCGGCTTCGCCTGCATAACCAGCGTAAGTATCAATTTCAATACCTTGCTTATCAGCGCCAGCATTACCTGAAGGACCCTGTCCTTCCACATCAGCAGCCCAAACACCAACATACAAACCACTATCGTGTTCGTAATCAAAACCACCGTTTGCAGATGCACTACCTGTTTGCTGTACACCGCGGTAGTAGTAATCACTAACTACACCAACGTTAGCTGACAGGCCTTCAACCGCCATTACAGCACCGCTGGATAATGTGCTCGCAATTGCAGCACCCAAAATTAAAGTTTTTTTCATGTCTAAGACTCCTTAAGTCGTTTTGTGTGGTTAAACATAGTTTTAATAAAAACTGTGCCTGCCTTGTTGCAGATACTGTGCCAATATGGAAATATCTAATAAATACAATAAGATACTTATATTTTCCGCCATTTTTCATGTCGCCATGGCCATTCCATGCCCCGTTATGGTGCAGTTGCTTCACGACCGCGCCATAGTTGTGCGCGTATTTGTTGTAAAATGAAACGCTCCGTTCATACCAGGCGTAGAAATAATGGATCAGAAAAACACTTTTGATGATTTGGCAAAAAAAATAACCGGTTTGCTGCCCAGTAGTGTGCTGCAATTGCAGCAGGACCTGGAATCGAACATCAAAGCCCTGTTGCAAAGCACCTTGTCTAAAATGAACCTGGTCACCCGCGAAGAGTTCGATGTGCAGGAAGCTTTGCTGCAACGTACTCGAGAGAAACTCGATAAGCTGGAGAAATTGCTGCAGGAATTAGAAAAAAAATAAAAGCTTTTTGCCGCGAAGTACGCAAAGGGCGCGAAAAAGTCAAAACCAATAATTGTTTAAGTAATAAAGAAGATTTTTTTGCGCCCTTTGCGTACTTCGCGGCTAAATTGCTTTTGTTCTTTGAAAGTCTCTGCTAAACCTGCTATTTTCCCAGCTGGTCTTTTTAGGAATGGAATCCATGAGTCTTGCAAAAGTCTTTACTCGCGCACTGGTCGGAATTAACGCGCCCGAAGTCGTTGTCGAAGTTCATATCTCCAGTGGTCTACCCGCATTAAATATTGTTGGCCTGCCCGAAGCCGCTGTTAGGGAAAGCAAAGACCGTGTGCGTGCGGCAATTATCAATTCTCATTTTGAATTTCCGGCACGAAGAATTACCGTCAATCTGGCACCTGCAGATTTACCTAAAGAAGGTGGACGCTACGACTTACCCATCGCACTGGGCATACTGGCTGCCACCGGGCAGATAAATGACGATCTACTCGCCTGCCACGAGTTTCATGGCGAACTGGCACTGTCGGGTCATTTACGACCGGTCAATGGTTGCCTGCCTGCGGCGCTCGCTGCACGAGATTCACAACGCATATTGGTACTGCCAGAACAAAGCGCCATGGAAGCGGCATTAGTTAAAAATACCAAAGTAAAATCAGCCACCGATCTTCTGAGTATCTGCCAGTATTTGCGGCAACAGGGCGAACTTAACGAGCCAGAAAGTAATTCCAGCGAGGTTTCATCAAAAACCGAAGTGCCAGACATGGCCGACGTTCGTGGCCAGCACCGGGCACGACGTGCACTGGAAATTGCCGCCGCCGGGCAGCACAATTTATTAATGATTGGCCCGCCGGGCACGGGTAAATCCATGCTCGCGTCACGACTGGCTGGCATTCTTCCACCCATGACCGATCAACAGGCACTGGAAAGTGCTTCGGTCAACTCAATCAGTCATCAGGGTTTTGATGTGAGCCGCTGGAAACAAAGACCGTTTCGCAGTCCGCATCATACCGCTTCCGGAGTCGCACTGGTCGGTGGCGGCTCCAACCCCAGCCCGGGAGAAATTTCACTGGCACACCATGGCGTATTGTTTCTCGATGAACTAACCGAGTTTGACCGGCGCGTGCTTGATGTTTTGCGCGAGCCTCTCGAAACCGGCAACATCACTATTTCTCGCGCCGCCAGACAGGCCGAGTTTCCCGCCCGTTTTCAACTCATCGCCGCCATGAACCCCTGCCCGCAAGGATATAGTTGCGATGGTAAATTACTCTGCCAATGCACACCGGAACAACAAAAACGCCACCGCAGTAGAATTTCAGCACCTTTGCTCGACCGTATCGATATACACATCGAAGTACCCAGGCTGGATAAATCAGCACTCGATGCCAATACACCCAAAGGTGAAAGCAGCACTATCATCAGCCAACGCGTCAACCAGGCCTACCTAAAACAGTTACAACGCGCCAATAAAA
>QIHT01000100.1 GCA_003229115.1 Gammaproteobacteria bacterium
CGAGCAATGGATGAGGGGTTGTCCGCGAGGACTGTCTGAGGGCATTGCTTTTTAATGCCCGAGTTCCGCAGCGGCCTCATCCATTGGGAGTGACGAGGGTATGCCTGCGCCTTTTGCAGGCACGACGTATTCGGGGTGTCTTTTTGTTTGGTTACTTTATTTTGGACAAGCAAAATAAAGTAACTCGCCAACGGGCGAAACCATGGTTATCAGAGTAAGACAGACAATCCAGAAAACACAAAAACGAAAATCAACACCAAGATCCCTCACATCCGTTCGGGATGACATTTTATTTAGATAAAACAGGCTCCTCAGGATGACAGTGGGAAACATTCGGGATGACATCAATCATCGACAAGCTATAATCACCACACAACAACAAAAAACCATCACCGTGAAAATAAACCCCAATCGAAGACATCCCATTCATAGCATCACCCAACTGTGATGCTCGCCCGGACAATACCGAGATTAACCTGATTGTGATCCATTCCATCAGCCTGCCACCCGGCGAATACGGCACCCCGTATATCGAACAATTTTTCACCAATCAGCTGCCAGCAGAGACACACCCCTACTTCGAAGAAATTAAGGATCTGAAAGTCTCCGCACATGTACTCATACGCAGTCGTGCCTTTTACGCAACGGGCATGGCATGCGGGAGAATCCTGCTACGAGGAACGTGAAGCCTGTAATGATTTTTCCATCGGCATAGAGCTAGAAGGTACCGATGATTCCGCTTTTGAGGATAGCCAGTATCAAAACCTTGCTAAACTTATTTTATCTCTGGAAAAAACCTACACGGGTATCAGCCGCAAACGCATCACCGGCCACAGTGACATTGCTCCCGGCAGAAAAACCGATCCCGGTAGCGGTTTTGATTGGGGTAAACTTGGAAGCCTGCTGTATTAAACAGGTTTGATATATTAGAAAATAACATGGCACTCATCTCAATTATTCTAAGTCTGTTACTCGACCGTATGTTGCGTCATTTGCATGATCTGCGCGACCTGTCCTGGTTTGAGCATTACACGGGCTTGCTAAGCAATCTCATCGCCAGTAAAAACGCCTGGTTGAAATTGGTGTTGGTGCTTTTTCTGCCGCTCTTTATCATCCTTGTTCTGCAACTGCTGTTGCAGGGGGTTTTGTTCGGTGTGCCTTATTTTGTGTTTGGCATCTTCATATTGATGTATTGCCTGGGGCCTGCCTGCCTGAGCAGTGATATCGAAGCTTACCTGGATGCCAGGAGTCTGGGCGATGATGACGAAGCTCTGCACTATGCCGGGGCACTCACTGAAAGGGCCGCTTCTACCGTACCTGATCAACAAACCAGCGATGTTACCCGCGCCATTCTTCACGTGGCTAACGAGCGTATTTTTTCGGTACTGTTCTGGTTTGTCGTACTCGGACCCGTCGGTGCCGTGATTTACCGGATGCTGACCAATATGAGTAAACGTGACGAAATCGATTCTCTGCTGAAGGTTACACAGTTAAGCCAGGGTCTGATCACATGGATTCCGGCTCACATGCTAGCTGCCGGTTATGCGCTCACCGGTCATTTTGATGGTGCTTTCCGTGCTTACCAGAGTCGTCCCAAAGAGTCCGACCTTTCACTAACTAATTACGATGTGCTGGTCACCACAGGACTGGGTGCCTTACGCGGACAGGAAGTAACGGATGAAATCTCTTCTATAAAAGCCGCGCGCGACCTTGTTACGCGCTCCATTATGGTCTGGATTGCCGTACTTGCGTTGCTGACCATGGGTGGTTGGCTGGGATAAGCGCTTGTGCAAAGGCCTCTAAAAAATGAAAAACATGACCCAAATCGATGTAATCCGCCACGGCGAACCGGAAGGTGGCCGCCGTTATCGTGGTTATGGCATAGATGATCCACTCACCGAAAAAGGCTGGCAGCAAATGTGGGCTGCGATGCCAGATAATCCCGATTGGGATTTGATTATCACCTCGCCACTGGCACGTTGTCTTGATTTTGGTAAAACGCTCGCCGAGAAACTGGGTGTACCCCATATCGTCAATGAACAGATGAAAGAGATTGGATTCGGTGCCTGGGAAGGCCTGACACCCGAAAAAATTATCGCCAACGATACCGAAGCACTGAATCGTTTTTACCAGGATCCCATCAACAATCGGCCTGAAGGCGCGGAGCCATTAGAAACATTTTCAAACCGCGTCTGGGGTGCCTACGAAAAAATTGCCACCGAGCATGTTGGCAAACACATACTAATTGTTGGTCATGCAGGCGTGGCACGTGCTATTACAGGAAGCATACTCGAAATGCCGCTGGATGATGTTTATAGCCGTCTTAAGATCGAATATGCAGCGATCATTTCAACGATTATCGAGGGTGACTCACCGGCGAAAATGGTAATGAAGGCCTGAAAATGTCTTTTACCACAGAGGCACAGAGGACACAGAGTTTTATGTTGTACATGCGCCGTAGGCGCAGTTAACAATAAAAGGCTTTCTCTGTGTCCTCTGTGCCTCTGTGGTAAAAAAAGCTTTCACCGTGCACTTTATCAGTCAACCCCCATCCAGTGTTTTTCCGCTCAACGCCAGCTGAAGTTCGATAACATCACCTGCCACATAAAGTTTTGTGTACTGCTAAAATCAGTGCAATACAGTAACGACAAAAAACTAACCATTGAAGCACTCATCACAAGATCGTGAAAACTTATTAAAAGACTGGCTGGCTTCGCTCTCTGACTACAGCCTGTCTGATATTCGTCCGGCTTCTGCCGACGCGAGTTTTCGTCGTTACTTCCGCGTTACTGATCAGAATGATGGCTCTAGCTACATTATTATGGACGCACCTCCAGACAAAGAGGATTGCACACCATTCATTCATATCGCGCACTTGCTTCGTGGGGTGGGCGTGAACGCGCCGGACATACTCGAGCAAAACAATGAGCTGGGTTTTTTACTACTGAGTGATCTTGGTGATCGACCTTATCTTGATCACCTGTCAGACGAGCATGCCGATGCCATGTACGAAGATGCCATTGCCGCATTGATTCAAATGCAGACCATAAACAATGATCTGCCCTTTTATGACGAACCACGTTTACGCGATGAAATGGATTTGTTTGAAAACTGGTATCTGAATAAACACCTTAATATTGTTTTAAACAGCAAACAAAAAACAGATCTTGAAGAAGTTTTTTCATTGCTAATTAACAACGCACTGGAGCAACCGCAGGTGTTTGTGCATCGTGACTACCACTCAAGAAACCTGATGCTGCTCGACAAAAATAATCCCGGCGTTATTGATTTCCAGGATGCTGTTATTGGCCCCATTACCTATGACCTGGTTTCATTGTTCAAAGATTGCTACATCGAATGGTCGCGAGACAAAGTAGAAAACTGGCTGAATAATTACCTGATAAAATCCTCACACAGTTTCGATAAACAACAATTGATTCGCTGGTTTGATCTCATGGGCGTGCAAAGACATCTTAAAGTACTCGGTATTTTTTCACGGCTTAACTATCGCGACGGTAAGGCCCAGTATCTCAATGATTTACCGCTAACACTGAAATACGTGGTTAATGCATGCGAACGTTATCAGCAACTCGTACCACTAAAACACTTACTGGAAAAACTCGTACTCAACCACGAAAAGGTAAGCGCAGAATGAAAGCCATGATACTGGCAGCCGGTAGAGGTAATCGGTTAAGACCATTAACCGACACTATTCCCAAACCTTTACTCAAAGCTGGCTCTAAAAGTCTCATTGAATATCACCTGCTTAATCTTGCTGAAAATGGCATCAGCGATGTTGTTATCAATATCGCATGGCTCGGCCAGAAAATAAAAGACGCACTGGGCAAGGGAGAAAAATACAATCTACACATCACCTATTCTGATGAGGGCGAGCAAGCACTGGAAACGGCGGGCGGTATTATCAAAGCATTACCGCTACTTGGAGACGAGCCTTTTCTTGTCGTCAATGGTGACATCTGGTCCGACTTTGATCTCGGCACACTCACCGATAGAAAAATACAGAGTGAAGCGCATCTGGTATTAGTAAAGAATCCCGAACACAATGAAAAAGGTGACTTCGCATTAAAAGAGGGTTATCTTGAAAACACAGGTCAGCCAATGTACACCTACAGCGGCATCGGAATTTATAGCCAACAATTTTTTAGTGGGCACGCTGCAGAAAAAGCACCCCTTGCTCCCATCATCAGGAAAAAAAACCAGCAATACCGGGTCACCGGTACGGTACATGACGGCTTATGGACGGATGTAGGCACAGTTGAACGATTGCAAACTTTAAATAACACCTTATAATTTTTAGCCATGGGCGAGGAAATCCAGTACAGCCGGTTCAACAAGTCACAATTTGACCAGTTCGAACAACGCCTGCATGAAGAAACCATACTCCTCGGCGAGTGGTTTGAAGACGACATACTTTCCAGGCGCGCACCTGTTGCAGGTTATGAACTCGAAGCCTGGTTAATAGACAGTAAAGGCGTACCTTGTTCCCACAATGAACAATTCCTGAAACTGGCCAATAATGATCTATTAACCCCTGAGCTTGCCCGTTTTAATGTTGAACTCAACGTCGTCCCGCAAGACCTGCATTCCTCAGTACTTAAAGATTTTGAAAACAGCTTGAGCAAACTGTGGCAACAATGTCAAAAAACCGCTAAAAAAATGCAATGCAACATGCTGAGTATCGGCATCTTACCCACGCTGCTTGACGAACATCTGACACTTGAAAATATTTCTACTCTGGAAAGATATAGAGCACTGAATGAACAGGTACTTCGCATGCGCCAGGGCGAATCTATTCAGTTAAACATTGTAGGCAAAGAAACACTGCAGGCAGAACATCTCGACGTCATGCTTGAAGCGGCTGCAACATCATTGCAAATTCATATACAGGTACCTCAACACAAAGCCGTGCGTTATTACAATGCCTCACTCGCCCTGTCCGCACCCATGGTCGCGGTTGGCGCTAACTCACCCTACCTGTTCGGAAAAAACCTGTGGCAAGAAACCCGCATTCCGGTTTTCGAACAATCTGTGCCCACGGGCGGTTTTGACGGTGCCTCCAAAGGCCCTTTGCGTCGCGTTAGTTTTGGCACTGATTACGCCAGAACATCAATATTCGAATGCTTCGAAGAAAACGAACAACATTTTCCTGTGTTGTTACCTGTTGAATACGAACATGATATGGAAGAGTTACGCTATTTACGCCTGCATAACGGCACCATCTGGCGCTGGAACCGGCCACTAATTGGTTTTGATAATGATGGCACACCGCATATTCGTATTGAACATCGTGTCGTCGCTGCTGGTCCAAGCCATGGTGACAATATTGCTAACCTCGCACTTTATTATGGCCTTGCCT
>QIHT01000207.1 GCA_003229115.1 Gammaproteobacteria bacterium
ACAATATAATCTTTGGCTTTTTTAACCGCAGATTTATAGCCCTCTTCAGTAAAACCAGAGACAAAATCATTTTCGTTGATGCTGCGTGACTCATGCGCGGGTGTTTCAGGCACTGAGCTGCGCAGGGTAGTTTCCAGCTCCTGTAAACGTTTTTCACCCTTCGTTAATGCGTTTTCCTGTTGCGGGTCAACATGCACAATAATGTAAAGCTTGCCTGCAAGATTATCGAACACGACTACTTCTTCAGACACCATTAACAGGATGTCCGGCGTACCTAGCGGATCGGGTTTATCGCTATGGTCCAGGCGTGGCTCGATATAACGAATCGTCTCATAACCAAAATAACCCACAAGACCACCGGCAAATCCCGGCAGGCTCTCATCATCGTGGGCGGCGTATTTTTTCTGGAACCCGGTAATCCATGCCAGAGGATCATCCACCGTCTCTTCTGAAACCAGCTTGCCGTCTTTTTCCACGGTAATGGTTCGATGGTTAATTTTGATAACTTCGCTGCATGGCAGCCCAATGATAGAGTAACGCCCCCATTTCTCGCCGCCCTGAACGGATTCGAACAGGTAAGAATATGGCGCGTTGGCAAGTTTCAGATAGGTACTGAGTGGTGTATCAAGATCAGCAAGCACTTCACGCACCAGCGGCGCATGACGACAGGCGGTTTTTTTCAGGTTTTCTATTCTTGATTTATTCTGGGATTCAGCTGACATAACATTTTCCGGAACATGGATTACAGGTATTCATACACAACAGGACAACACAGACGAGTCTTACCATCGCCAGATGCGGTTGCCCTTGAATACCTGTTGTTCGGAAAATGATTTCATGGACGGATAATAGAGCAAGTAGCGCGCAAACACTACCACCAACTCCCCTAAACGTCATTCCAGAATGCACTACAGTCATTATGGAAATATTGAAGAAAACATTGAATCCGACCTACGGTTGTATTGCCAAAAAAGGCCTTCACCACAGAGGGCACAGGGGTTCACAGAGAAAAACATAGATTGGTTATTTGTGCGTTGCACAAATAATAAAAACCCCTGTGCACCTCCGTGTCCTCTGTGGTTCAAAAAAGCTTTTAGGTTTTTGTATAAATCTGCTTCTCGGTAACAATCGCATCCACGGGTTGAAGAACGTAACCCTACCAGTTGATGATGTTTTTGATCTCAGCCATGGAGTCGACCACGGCGTCGGGGTGATAATCGCGAATATCTTCGCCGTGATTGTAACCATAAGACATGCAGATAATACCAAAGTTAGCCGCTCGCGCTGCTTTCACATCACTCATGGAATCGCCCAGCATCAGCGATGCTTCGGCGGCGGTATCCAGTTGCTCGGCAGCCTGCAATAAAGGCATGGGGTCGGGTTTTTTACGCTCGACCATGTCGCCACAAATCACGATTTCAAAATAATCGGCAATGCCGAGGTCTTTTAGAATCGGCAAGGTGAACTGGCTGGCTTTGTTGGTGACGCAACCAATACGCACACCCGTGGTTTTCAGGAAATCCAGTGCTTCGGTAACCCCTTCGTACAAACTGCTGCGTTTAGACGTGTTTTCACTATAAAGATCCTGAAAAACCGGTAACGCTTTGTTGTATTGCTCCTCATCAGGTTCACCATCGAGCTTATTAATGAGTGCGCGTTTAACCAGACGTTCGACACCATTACCTACCCAGTGGCGAACACGTGCTTCGCCGCGTTCCGGCAAATCGAGTTCGCTCATCATGGCATCAACACACCAGGCGAGGTCGGGCACGCTATCAACGAGGGTGCCATCGACATCGATTAGCACCATTTCAGGTTTTTTCAGTTTCATAATTTACAGGTTTTTTTGAACCACAGAGGACACTGAGGTACACAGAGTTTTTTATTGATTTGTGCGCAGCACAAACAATAAACACATGTTTTCCTCTGTGTACCTCTGTGACCTCTGTGGTTCAAGTTTTTTAGGCCTTAGATAATTCGTCACGCATAGCGCCAACTACAGTGTCATACACGTTTGCATCACTATCGTTAGCCGCGCCAAAAATGGCGGAACCTGCAACAAACGTATCGGCACCGGCTTCTGCGATTTCGCGGATGTTATCCACTTTCACGCCACCATCAATTTCAAGACGAATATCGAAACCGGAATCATCAATCATCTTGCGTGCCTGGCGTAATTTATCCAGCGTGCCCGGTATAAATGACTGCCCACCAAAGCCGGGGTTCACCGACATCAATAAAATCATGTCGACTTTATCCATCACATGCTCAAGACAGCTCAGCGGTGTCGCCGGATTAAAAACCAGGCCGGACTTGCAACCGGATTCGCGCACCAGTGAAAGACTGCGGTCGATGTGCTCACTGCCTTCCGGGTGAAAGGTAATGTAAGTCGCGCCAGCTTTAGCAAAGTCAGGGATGATGCGATCCACCGGTTTCACCATCAGGTGAACGTCAATATCAGCGGTTACGCCATGGCTGCGCAGCGCATCACACACCAGTGGGCCAATCGTCAGGTTAGGCACGTAGTGGTTGTCCATGACGTCGAAATGCACGATGTCTGCACCGGATTTAAGAACATTATCGACTTCTTCACCTAAGCGGGCGAAATCAGCGGACAGTATGGATGGGGCGATTTTGAAATCAGCCATAGCAATTCCTCGTAGTTGGGTCGCACATCAGTTGCGTAACAAAGCGGCGCATTTTACATGAATGCGCCCCCGCTTGACCACTGCCGGTTTTTGCATCCTGATGCCTGCCCCGTTAAGATGCGCGATTCCTCATCGGAGCACAACATGCCCATCAGTATCGCACTACACGTTATTGCCGCCATTATCTGGGTTGGCGGAATGTTTTTTGCCTACATGGCTCTGCGCCCGGCCGCCGCCCAGGTGCTTGAGCCCCCATTACGCCTCGCGCTCTGGGTACAGGTATTCAAACGTTTCTTTTTCTGGGTATGGCTAAGCATCATTATCATACTGGCCACCGGTTACTGGATGATTTTTGGTTTCTACGGAGGGTTTGGCAGTATAGGCACTCACATCCACATCATGCATGGTCTGGGAATTTCGATGGTATTAATCTTCATGCATGTTTTTTTTGGGCCTTACCGACGGCTGAGACATGCTGTCGTCGTCGAAGATTACCCTGAAGGCGGGAGGCGACTGAGCCAGATCAGAACACTGGTCGGCATTAATATATTACTCGGCCTGACCATCGCTGCTGTCACAACTGCAGGACGATATTTCAGCTGACTATGAAAAAGTTCGGCTTTAAGGTATTATTCGCCGCACAAAAATCTTACTGGTGCAGCTTACACTGAAGTAACTGCTTGAATATTATAGATTATTTAAAGCGACTGATGAGATACAGTCGCGATAACAAAACTTCGGAGAAAACCAATGAATCGTAAAATTATTACCGTATTATCTGCCATTGCATTATCTACTGCGGCAAGCGTTTCTGTTGCTGCTGATGCCGCTGCCGGTAAAGCAAAAGCTGCTTCCTGTGCTGGCTGCCACGGCGCTGCCGGTATCAGCGCTGTACCGACTTACCCTAACCTGGCTGGCCAGAAAGAAGCTTATACTGTTAAACAGCTTAAAGCTTTCAAAGACGGCTCACGCAAAGACCCCACCATGAACGCTATGTCTAAACCATTGAGCGATGCCGACATAGCTAACATTGCTGCTTTCTATGCAGGCCTGAAATAAGCGCTGAAGCAAGTAAGCCACCAGTTGTTTAAGGAAAGCCCTTATGGTCGATATACCATTGGGGCTTTTTTGTGCCTGCTGGTTTTATCATCTGCAGTTGCCGAACCGTTTAATACACAGGACCAAAATCCTTTTTCTCTAATCAACGGTCAACCCCAACCCACTTCCGCGACACTTCCCGCGAAAGGCGATTTACTCTGGTCGGTAGGACTGGACATTACCAATACCCTGAACCTTGAAACCAGTGCTCAGGAAATTATGTTCATGGATTTTGAGTCTTATAATCTGGGCATAGGCCTGGTTTATGGCATCAGTGACGACTGGGCACTAAAAGTAGATATCCCGTTTATCTATTATGGCAGTGGTTTTCTCGACAGAACGGTCGATCGCTGGCACGACATCTTTAACTTGCCAGAAGGCAATCGCCCCCTTGTACCCAGAAATCAGTTTAATATTTTTTATGCCCAAAATGGCACATCTGCAGTCGATCTTCATTCTTCAAGCGGTGGCTTAGGAGATATCCAGCTAGCAGTCGCCAGAAAACTAATAAAAAATTCAACCAGCGCGCTCAGCCTGTGGTCATCTATCGACCTGCCCAGTGGCAGCGCAGACAAGCTCAGGGGTAACGGTGCAAGCGATATTGCGCTTTGGCTCGCAGCCAGTTACCGCTTCAACAACCGATGGTCAACTGACGCAAATCTTGGCATGTTACGCCCCGGAGAAAACAAACTGGGCACACTAACAGTTGAAGATAACGTCACTTTTGGGTACGCCGGTGTGCAATGGTCGCCTCATTCACTATTTGATGTTCGGGTACAACTGGCCGGGCATACTGCTTTTTACGACAATAGCGATCTACGTATTCTGGGTTCGTCCTACAACCTTGTTTTTGGTGGAACCATACACATAAACGCATGTTCTGATCTTGATATCGCGGTCAGCGAAGACATTAAAGAAGCTGCATCGCCTGATGT
>QIHT01000108.1 GCA_003229115.1 Gammaproteobacteria bacterium
TATTTGTAGGTTGGGTTAGCGAAGCGTAACCCAACATAATCCCGTATTCTATGATGTTGGGTTACGGCAAGAAACGCCTAACCCAACCTACGGTTTAAGGTCAGTGGCAAAGGGCAAAGGAACGAGTGGCCAGGGAAGCGAAGAAGTTTTTGTTTACTCGCCACTCGCCACTCGTCCCTCACCACTAGTTTCATAAACCCGCTTCTCAGTAACAATCGCATTTAAGGGTACATCCCAGCTTTGCACTAAAACATTGCCAGCTTTTTGGCATTCATGCGCCAGCCCGATGAGATAAGGTTTCCTGACATGCTGCCTGAGTTTCAGGTGGGCCAGGCTACGGTCATAAAATCCGCCACCCATGCCGAGTCGGTTGCCAGCCTCGTCAAAGGCAACCAGTGGCAATAGCATCAGATCCATCTGGCGTGGTTTGAGCCAGTATTTCGGCTTGCAGGCGGGTTCCAGAATGCCGAATTTGTTCACGCACATTTCGCCAGGCTGTCCTTGAGGGGGGATAAAACCGGCAGATAAACCTGTTTGCCCTGCATCCAGGCCTGTCCGATGATGTTAATCGGGTCGATTTCTCCATCATTGGATAAATAACAAGCAATGCGGCGGCAACTGAGGAAGCGTGGTTGGTGGATAAGCTGGTGAGCGAGCTGGTTGGCGTGCTGTGACTGTTCATCCAGCGTCAGCGATCGCCTTTGTTCACGTTTTTGTTTACGTAGGCGTGCTGGGGAGTTCATGAAGAAGGTAGAAGGTGTCTCCGAAAATGCCGTAGCTGCGCTGCTGACCTTGAACCGGTAAGTTCAGGTGGGAACAGCGTCTGCACATTAGGCTTCCCGAATATCGGTATTGCGCACCGTGCAAACAGCAGCGTTCCCAGGGTCAGTAGTTAAGGCTCAAGGGTTAAAACAGGTTGCTTACGCACACCCCAGAGACACCCAAACTTTTGGATCCGAATGACCAGATCCTTATATCAGTTTAATCTCACGCATGGTGTTGTCAATTCTTTCTGACAAATTATCGATGCGGTCGTTCAAATTAGCGTGTTCGTCCACCAGATCTTTACCGTTGAGTATTTCATGGCTCATATTCAATGCGGCCATTACGGCAATGCGTTCGGTGCTGATGACGGATCCCTTGCTTTTTATCTGCATCAACTTTTCGTTGAGGATAGTGGCGGAGGCGATCAGGCCTTCCTTCTCTTCAGGAGGACAGGCAACACGGTATTCTTTTTCCAGAACTTTGATGGTCAGCGAATCTTGATTGTCCACTTTTAAACCTCTAGCTTTAGGCCGTGATAATTAAGCGTTTTCCATGGAGCGTAGACGCATAATCATGCCTTCAACCTGGGAACGCGCCTGCTCTTTAAGTTCCAGCAGTGTACCACGCTCACTGGTGATATGCTGCAACTGCGCGCGTAAGTCGTTGTTTTCATCGCCCAGCTTTTTGCAAAGTTCCAGCAGTTCATTGACCTGTTGTTCGAGGTGATTTATTTTTGACGTTGTATCATTCATAGGCTTAATAGTAGAGCCTGATTGGACAATGGTCAATTAACGAGTGCTAAAATATTGCACTATTTGCTCGTGCTAGAATGCCGATTCACCAGGATTATCGATAATTATGAGTAGCTTGCCTGATATTTCAGCACTGAATGAAACCCTGTTTAAAGTTGATGCCACCATGGGTGCTGCGGAATCTCATGGTGCTTTGTGTGGCATGCTGTGTGCCCAGGGCACCACAGACCTGTCAGAATGGATGGGCCACGTGCTGGGTGAGCAGGAACAGGGCAATGTTTTTTTGCGTGATCTTGCCCATCAGCTGACCGATTTGCACCAGTCAACACTGGGGCAGATGAATGACCCTTACGGTGGATTCCAGTTGTTATTGCCTGATGATGACGATGAGCTAGATGAGCGCGCCGAAGCATTAGGCGACTGGTGTCTTGGTTTTGTTTATGGCCTGGCTGCCGGTGGAATTTCCGAGGACAGCGAGTTACCGGAAGATACCCAGGAATTGCTTGCCGACTTCATTGAAATATCACGTGCCGGCAATGATGTGAGTGAGATGGAGGATGTTTCGGATGAAGAAGACGAGGTGGCTTTTGTAGAAATTGTGGAATATGTGCGCACCGGGGTTTTACTGATTAACGAGGAGTTACAACCCTTGCAAACATCGCAGATTATCCACTAGATACACGTATTCGCTCGGATTTAATCTGACAGTTATCACCAAACAGCACGATGTAAAAAGATACCCTTTCACCACAGAGGCCACGGAGGTACACAGAGGTTTTTATTTGTGCAAAGCACAAACGACTAATAAAGGGTTGCTCTGTGTACCTCTGTGGTGAAAGCCTTTTCTGGCAATACAACCGTAGGTCGGGTTACGTTTCATCAACCCGACAATTCTTCTAACCCATGTCGGGTTGATGAAGCGTAACCCGACCTACGCAACTACCCCTTGCCACTCGTCCCTCGCCACTCGTTCACCTCTGTGGCAAATAACAGTGTCAGTGGGTATAGTGACCTGACCGTGTTTCTGTCAGGTCAAGTTTTAACCAACCCGTGCTTGAGATAAGAGAAATAGATGAACGCTAAAGTACACGCACAGCGCCGTAAACAATTAATGAGAATGATGGGTGATGATTCGATCGCCATTCTTCCTGCAGCGCCCACTCTGATCAGAAACCGAGATGTTGAACATCACTTCAGACAGGACAGTGACTTTTTTTATCTGAGTGGTTTTCCTGAGCCTGAAGCCGTTATTGTTTTAATCCCGAATCGAAAAAAAGGCCAGTTTGTGCTGTTTTGTCGAGAACGTGATCCACTCAAAGAAACCTGGAATGGTTACCGTTATGGTCCTGAAGGTGCGGTTGAACATTTTGCGGCTGACGAGGCTTATCCGATTGAGGAGCTTGAAGATATCCTGCCGGGTTTGATGGAGCATTGTGAAAGCGTGCATTACACTATTGGCCTTAATCCGGAGTTTGATAAACATGTGATGAATTGCGTCAACCGCCTGCGCCGCAGTTCGCGCGGCGGCGTGCATGCGCCGTATGAATTTGTTTCGCTGGACCACCTGTTGCACGACATGCGTCTGTTCAAAAACCGGGATGAATTACGTCTGATGAAAAAAGCCGCGAAGATTTCGGTTAAGGCGCACATCAACGCGATGAAAGCTTGCCAGCCTGGTATGTATGAGTATGAACTGGAAGCTGAATTTCTTTACGAATTCAAGCGTAACAGTGCCAGCTGGGCCTATCCCTCGATTGTGGGTGGTGGTGCCAATGGCTGTGTTTTGCATTACACCGAAAACAGTCAACCACTTAACGATGGTGACCTGGTATTGATTGATGCCGGTGCTGAATACGGTGGTTACGCCGCTGACATTACACGCACATTTCCGGTGAACGGAAAGTACAACGCAGCACAAAAAGAAATTTATGAGCTGGTATTAGCAGCACAGGATGCGGCTATCAAAAAAACCCTGCCCGGTAATCACTGGAACGATCCGCATAACGCAGCCGTCAAAGTTTTGACCAAAGGTATGGTTGAGCTGGGATTGCTTAAAGGCAAACCGGCGGAGTTAATTAAAAAAGGTGCTTACAGTAAATATTACATGCATCGCACCGGTCACTGGATTGGTATGGATGTGCATGACGTCGGTGACTACAAAGTGGATGATGAATGGCGATTACTGGAACCCGGCATGACGCTAACCGTGGAGCCGGGCCTGTATATTCCTTCGGGCAGTCGTGGTGCCAAACGCTGGTGGAATATTGGTGTTCGGATTGAAGATGATATTGTTGTTACCAAAGACGGTTGTGAATTACTGACCAAAGGTTTACCGCGAACTGTTAAAGAAGTTGAAGCGGTGATGGCGGGTTGATGTCTGGTGAGTACTGTTTATAAAAAACTATTTCACCACAGAGGCACAGAGGGCACAGAGAAAACCTTGATGGGTTTTAAAGCCTGTCCAGTTCGTCATTGTGAGCGCGCTGCGCTCGCAATGACGAACAATAGTAATAGTTTTTCCTCTGTGTTCTCTGTGCCTCTGTGGTAGATAAAAAAATGTCTTCCAATACCTGTGATGTAGTTATCGTTGGCGGCGGCCTGGTCGGTGCCAGTCTGGCGTGTGCGCTGGAAGACAGTGGACTGTCGGTGGTCATTATCGAAACCTTTCCGTTGAAGGCGGCATCCCAACCCAGTTACGATGACCGCACGGTGGCGTTGTCCTACGGCAGCCGTATTATTTTTGAAGCCATGGGTCTGTGGCCCTTGCTGGTTGGTCGGGTGGAAGCGATTAAAACTATTCATATTTCTGATCGCGGTCATTTTGGCGCGACCCGGCTTCGTCATGAAGAAGAAGGCGTCGACGCACTGGGTTACGTGGCTGAGAACCGGGTGCTGGGCGAAGTTTTATATCAACGTCTGGCAGAGAATAAAAAAGTTCAGTTGTTGTGCCCGGCAGAGTTGACTTCACTTGAGCAACACGCAGATTATGTGAAAGTCACTTACAAACAGCAGGGTAAGCCGCACACACTTCGGGCCAAATTACTGGTGGCGGCGGATGGTGTGTCGTCCCGGGTGCGTGAGATGTTACAGATTGGTAGCAGTAAACAGGATTACGAACAAAGTGCGGTGATCACCAATGTCACGCCCGGACAGTCTCATCAGAACGTGGCTTACGAAAGATTTACCGATAGCGGGCCGCTGGCTTTTTTACCGATGACCGGCAACCGCTGCTCGGTGGTATGGACCGTTTCTGCAGAGCAGGCGCAGCAACTTGCCGAGCTTGATGATGATGCGTTCCTCAAACGCCTGCAGCAGCGTTTTGGTTTTCGTCTGGGTCGCCTGAAAAAAACCGGCGCAAGACAGGTGTACCCGTTGGCGCTGGTTGAAGCTACACAGGTGGTGCGTGGACGTGTGGTGGTGGTGGGTAATGCGGCGCACACTTTGCATCCGGTGGCAGGTCAGGGCTTTAACCTGGCTTTGCGCGATATTGCCTTGCTGGCTGAAATGATGGTGTCGAGTGA
>QIHT01000021.1 GCA_003229115.1 Gammaproteobacteria bacterium
ATGCAGGAGGTAGAGCAACGCAGGAGCAGTTGCCGAACAAAAGTGCAGGAATAGTCGTTCTATTTCGAGCTTTTGTGATTGAGGAACGGACAAAGCCGGGATGCAAAACAGGGAAGTTATTTCGTGCACGTTCCTAAGCTGAAATCGATGGACACCCTTTTTATACCCGCATCTCCCATGACTGGAAATGTTGAAATAGACTTTGATCCATCCAAAATAGCCGATGCAGGTGATGTGGCTGATAACCGCAATGGAGTCAAGGTATTCGGAGAAGTTAACAGGCCCGGTAGTTTTTCTCACCGGAAGTCGATGGACATTGTTGATTTACTGATGCGTGCGGGAGGCGTTACTCGCCATGCAGGGATTGAACAAATCCGGGTAATCACTCAAGGCACGCCTATTTTGTTTAACCTGACACAATACCTTGATACCGGTGACGAAACACTTTTACCCTTAATAATGCCGGGGGCCACCATTTTTATCCCACCGCAAGAGGATGAAATAAAGACAGGTGGAAACCGGGTTTATGTGATGGGTGCCGTCGCCCGGCCCGGTGCATTTCAGGGTAAAGAAGGTACTACGTTAATGGACATACTGGCCAATGCTGGCGGACCCACACGTTTCTCCGAATCGCGACAGATTCGCATCATAAAAACCAACGGGAATATCATCCCTTTTAATCTGATCGGATACATGGAAGGCACAATACCCTCCTCTCTTCCTAACATTACACCGGGTGATGCTGTCTTCATCCCCGAAAAAAGTAATATCAATGACAAAAAATCACAATGGATACATCAAGCCTCGGAAAAATCCATTTATATCTTTGGTCAGGTCGGCTCACCAGGGCGATATGTATTTACCGATACCATGCATTTTCTGGATATTCTTTCCGCTGCCGATGGCCCTACAGGCAATGCCGACATTCACAATATTCGCATCAGCCATCGTAACGGTAAACACGCCCGGGTCAGCAAATTAAATCTGGCGCTGTATTTTGAGACGGGTGATGAATATCTGTTACCTCCAGTAAAAATAGGAGATACTATCTATGTGCCAGAGAAAAACCGAATCTGGCTGGATCAAAGCAAAGAAAGCACAATACGAGTACTCGATGCCGTTAATAAACCAGGGCGCTATCGTTTCAACAACAGCATGACCCTGCTCGATCTACTTGCAGAGGCGGGCGGCCCAAGCTCAAACGCCTATGTCAAAAAAATTACTGTGGTGAATTTCTCATGTTGTCGGGACCAGGCTCGCAACTTCGATTTGGCAGAATTTAGCCGTACCGCATCCTTTGCAGATTTACCCGTACTACGGGTGGGTGACACCGTGTATGTACCGAGTAAAGATGAAAGCACTCTGGAAAAAATGCGTGCCAGCTTGAATGATATATTTCAAATTACGGCACTCTCTGCGCTGCTAGGTTTTCTTTAATGCACATTCCATCGCAACACATAGAAATCGAACGAATTTACTCTCAGGTATTAGGCGAAGGAAAGCGCGCTATCGCCATCAGTTCGGCAAACTCTGGTGAAGGCGTAAGCTCCGTTGCTCAGGCATTGGTACAACGTAATCTGCTGGCAGGACATTCCACACTTTTGGTTGACCTTAATTTACATCACCCCTCCCTTAACCGTCTGCTTAAATTAGATGAGTCGGAACAGGAACCGGATCTGCTTGATAAACCACAACTGGTCACTGTACAACAATCCACTGTATTAACCGGAATCACTCCACCCACCCAACGTAGTCTAGTGATGAAACTGCGCAAGCCCGGCGTACTCGAACACTGTATCGCTGAGTGGCAACAAACATTTGATGCGGTAATTTTTGACACTTCACCCATGAATCGTACGAATGCCAACAATATTCCACCAGAACGCGTGGCTGCCGCCTGTGATGGCAGTTTGCTGGTAGTGTTGGCAGGTAATACGACCGAGGCAATAGTTTCCACCGCAGTGAATAAGTTAGGTGCCGCAGGAGCACAATTATTGGCTTGCATATACAATGATCGTGATAACCCTTTCCTTAAAAGCGAATTGCGACGAGAATTTCATCGTTTAGAACCACATTTCAGTAATATCGCTCATCGTCTCAAGCATTGGGTGCAACAAAATCACTTGCTGTCGATGGAAACTTGAAGAAGCTATCACGAAACCAGTAACAGGATAATCATGGATCGCCTACTGTTTGAAACTCAAAAACCGGCTACGCTTGAAGCCCTTCGTAAATTACGCCACCTACTTGAGTCGGTAGTACAAACCACTGTGCCTGACCTTTCCATTCAACACCGCATTCTGCTCTGCCTTTCTGAAGCAGTTACAAACTTGGTTCTGCATACCACCCCCAAAGCAAGCCTGATCACCATGTGCTTTGGACTCTATAGCGACGGTTGGTGGTTAGAACTCTTGGACGATGGTACGCCATGGAATCCAGTCCAACATCAATCGGTCAATACTCCAACGAATTTCGAATTAATCGAAAATGGCCGGGGCATTGCCTTGCTACACACTCAATGCAAACGAATAGAATATTGCTCTGGCGACACGACCAAACCCAATCAATTACGCATGACCTGGGCGACACCAGAACAACACTTTCGCCCAACGATTCTGATAGTAGAAGACGACGTTTCTTTACGCCGAATCTATGCAGCTTATCTTACCAAAGATTTCGAAATATACATGGCGTCCAATGGTCATGAAGCACTGCAACAATTAAATGCCCGTAAAATCGACTTGATTCTGTCGGATATTAACATGCCACAAATGAGTGGGTTTTCCTTACGAAAAAATCTAAAACAAACATCTGGCACAAATATAATGCCTTTTATTTTTTTAACTGCTTTTGATGATACTCACATGCAAAAACAGGCAACAAATCTGGGTATTGATGATTATCTGGTAAAACCTGTTAACAAAGCACAATTGGTTCACACGATTAACCGTGTACTGGGTCGTTCACAACAAATATATCGACACCTGACCGATCGGATCGATAAAAATATCACATCATCATTAGCCCCTAAATTACCGAATGAATCACATGGCTGGCGTCTCTGTTTTGCGAATCGACATACTGGTATTGGTGGAGGAGATTTACTCTTGCACCGAAGCAGCGATAAGCAATTGATACTCGTTTTGATGGATATCATGGGCCATGACGACTGTGCCAAGTTTTTTGCTTACGCTTATGGTGGGTATCTTCGTGGATTAATGCACAGCAGCGAGACAGACATATCCCCCTCACAATTGTTGGAAAAACTATCAGAGAGTGCGTTACAGGATGAATTGTTGTCACAAGTGACATTAACCAGCTGCGTAGTCACCCTTTCACCAGGAGAGAAAATAACACTGGCCAGTGCTGGCCACCCACCGCCACTCCGAATCAGTAAACATGGCACTGAAGCGATATCCATTGGCGGCATACTTCCTGGCCTCTTACCCGCCACAACGTATCAAACCGAATCCATACATCTTGCAAGCGGAGAACGTGTCGCCCTTTATACCGATGGCCTATTCGAATCAGCTGAAAGTAATGATACCAGAAAGCAATTGGAAACCCGAATAACCACGACGTTAACAGATACTCTCAATAACCCGATTGAACAATCGATACAGAAAGCTATGGACGTATTTGATGAACTTGCTGGAACACCACCTAAAGATGATACATTGCTATTATTAATAGAGAAGATAAAACCTTGTACAATATAAAATCATTGGTTGATGTTCAGTGGAACAGGCTGTTTCTCGACCATGAATCACAGCATCATAACATCCAACGCAAAGAGTTATGAGGATAACAAAAAAAAGAGATTAAAAAATTACAAATACTGTAAACCCTTGCGTTCCTTTCGTCTTCGCGCCTTTTCGTTGGGTTCTCATTATTCAGATTTCACAAGTACAGCACCTTCATATCCAGTCAGACTAATCTGATTAGTGGCAGCTTCAAGTGTTCCATTATAATTTACACGGTGATAATAACCAGGCAATGTAAGCTCATGTGTAATAGACATGAAATCGGAATTCCCTCCAAAAAAATCGGTGTGGTACAAAACAAGACCATTGGTGTAATCACGAGCAATAATCATTTGTTGTGGGAAATCAGCACCAACAATGGTCATTTTATCTTCCGATTGCCAAGCATAGTAAATGTTCGAAGGCGTTACTGGCACAGCACCCATCTGATCAAACGTAGCTATATCCGGGTGAGTTAACACCCATTGAGTGCTATTACCTATCACCGCATAATCATTATCTGTTGTTTTTGCTGTATAAATTAAAGGCTGAATCGTTTGATCAGGCCATTCTTGAATATTTTGTGCTGGCCTCCCAATATCAACAGCTAACATGAACGATGGTTGGTAAGCGATATTTTTAGGAACTCCCGATTTATAAAAATTTCCTTCCTCAGTATTTCCTGAACCATAGCTATAAGGAATGGGCACGCAATAACTTCCCGGTTTAGCGCCCGGATTTAGTCCGACTTCGTTCGTTCTGATTGAACAAAAGTGCAGGAATAGT
>QIHT01000183.1 GCA_003229115.1 Gammaproteobacteria bacterium
GCTGTTCGTTTTGCCGCCAAGCTGGATTTTTCTATCGACGAGAGTTGTCGGCAATTTATTTATGATCAGGGTTCTTTGCTTATCGATATTCCCGCCGCACGTTTGTACGAAGAAGCCTTGAAGATATTTCACTCGGGTCATGCGGTAAAAAGTTTTCAGGGCTTACGTGAATACCGTTTACTGGAGCATCTTTTTCCTGAAGCAGAAGAGGCATTGCAGGATAATGATATTGCCAATGAATTTCTGCAATTATCAATGCAGAGTACGGACGACCGTATTCGTAAAGGCCTGCCGGTGACGCCCGCTTTTTTGTTTGCGGCTTTATTATGGGCACCTCTGCAACAACGCACCGAACAACGTATGGGCAGTGGCGAGCCTTATACACTGGCTCTGCAAACCTCGGCATCTTCGCTGGTTACTGCGCAGGTCAGGCACCTTTCCATCCCACGCCGTTTTACCACGGTGATGCGTGATATCTGGTCTTTGCAGTCACGTTTTAAAAACCGCACCGGTAAGCGGGCAAAAGCGGTATTTGAACACCCCAAGTTCAGAGCGGGTTACGATTTTTTGTGCCTTAGAGCGAGGGCGGGTGAGGATGTCTCTGAAGATTGTCAGTGGTGGACCGAGTTTCAGGAAAAATCTCCCGAGGCCCAGCTTAAAAAAACCACCGCCAAAAAGCACGGGCGTTCGAGAAGGCGGCGCAGAAAAGATAACTTCGATTCGTGAAACATCATGGCAGAGTTTAATAGCACTTACTTAAACATTAAAAGTACAAAACTACGTCATTGCGTAGCGGTAGCGTGGCAATCTCCTAATAGCGGAGTAAAGGTGCTAGAGATTGCCGCGCTACTGCTCGCAATGACGGCATTTCTCTTAAGTAAGTGCCATTAATGGCAGAGCTGGTTTACATCGGATTGGGAAGTAATCTTGAGCAGCCAGAACGGCAGCTTAAACAGGCGGTCGCTGAACTGAAGTTACTGCCGGATAGTCAGTATGTTAAGGACTCCGGAATTTATTTAAGTAAACCGCTGGTTGCTGATGGTGTGCCCGCAGATCAGCCCGATTATTACAATGCGGTGGTTTTGCTGGAAACAGAGTTGGCACCCGCCGAACTGCTGGATCAGTTACAGGCCATCGAGAATCGCCAGCATCGAGTGCGTGAGCAGCACTGGGGGCCGAGAACCATTGACCTGGATATCCTGTTGTACGGGCAACAACAAATCAATAATGAGCGATTACAAATACCCCATCCAGGTCTGTGTGAGCGCGAATTTGTGCTGTATCCGCTGCAACGCCTGAACCCTGAAATGACCATACCCGGTCATGGTAAACTTAAGCAAATAATAAAAACGTGCCCGGAAAACGGCATGAGATACGTCGGAGAAATTGAATGAATCAGGCGAGCGCGCCTTTGTCTTTAACACAGCCCTGGCCGGGTTATGTGGTGATCGAAGGCCCTATAGGTGTTGGTAAAACCACGCTGGCAAGAAAATTGGCAGGCTCATTTGACAGCGACATCATGTTAGAGGACGCTGAAGAGAACCCCTTTCTGGAGAAATTTTACGATAATCCGAAAGCCGCCGCTTTGCCCACACAGCTGCATTTTTTGTTGCAACGCGCACGCCAGCTGAAGGCAATGAGACAGGAAGATATGTTCAGCCCGGTGAGGGTGGCCGATTTTCTGATAGAAAAAGACCGTTTGTTTGCCGAGTTGACGCTGGATGATGACGAGCTGGAGTTATACGAGCAGGTTTATGCCAGTCTCACACTGGATGCGCCCAAACCCGACCTGGTGGTGTATTTGCAGGCACCGGTGGAAGTCCTGCTTGATCGTATTCGCAAACGCGGTTTGAATTACGAGCAGTTTATAGAAGCCGCTTACCTGGAACGTTTGTGTGACGCTTATGTGCGCTTCTTTTACCAGTATACCGAGGCACCGTTGCTGATCGTTAATGCCGCTGATATTGATTTTGCGAGTAATGACGATGAGTACCAGTTATTACTGGAACGCATTCTGGCCAATCGCAGCGGACGCCATTATTTCAACCCCGGACCCCTCGTTATGCAGGAGCTGGAATGAGCGCACAAGCTGATACCACCAATAAAGTCACCGTAAAGACTTTGCACAAAAAAAAGCGTGCTGGCGAAAAAATAGTCTGCCTGACAGCCTATGATGCCAGTTTCGCGCGGGTGCTTAATCAGGCGGGTGTCGATGTTGTGCTGGTCGGTGACTCGCTGGGCATGGTGATACAGGGGCACGAAACCACCACACCGGTAACCATGGATGACACGGTGTATCACTGTCGCAATGTCGCCAGGGGTGTATCTCGCGCTTTGTTAGTGGCAGACATGCCTTTTCTCAGTTATACCTCGGTCGATATTGCGCTGGAAAATGCCGGTCGATTGATGAAGCAATCAAGTGCACAAATGGTCAAGCTGGAAGGCGGTGCCGATCAGGCAGATATCGTCACGGCCTTAACTCAGCAGGGTATTCCGGTGTGCGCGCATCTGGGTTTACAGCCGCAGAGGGTGCACAAGATTGGGGGTTATCGGGTACAGGGCAGAGAAGCGGATGCCGCCGAGGCCATGATTGAAGAAGCCAAAATTATCGAAAAAGCGGGTGCGGACATGATGGTACTGGAATGCGTGCCTCCCGATCTGGCTGAAAAAATCGCCCGCGCCCTGTCGATACCGGTGATCGGCATTGGTGCCAGCCCTGCTTGCGATGGCCAGATATTAGTCCTCTACGACATACTGGGGATTAGCATGGGGCGTGTGCCCAGGTTCAGTAATAATTTCCTCCAGAAGGCGGGTAGCATTGAAGGCGCGGTGAAAGCCTACGCCAAAGCAGTAAGAGACGGCTCATTTCCGGGCAAGGAACATGTCTTCAGCTAGTCAGCCATCCGGGTTGCCGCCCGTTGTCGATAATATCGAGCAAACAAGAGCCCTGATTGCCGGCTGGAAACAGGCCGGCGATAAAATCATTTTTGTGCCGACCATGGGCAATCTGCATGCCGGGCATCTGGCGCTGGTTGAAGCGGCTAATGCGTTGGGCGGAAAAACCGTAGTCAGCATTTTTGTTAACCCGTTACAGTTTGGAAAAAACGAGGATTTAGAGACGTATCCTCGCACGTTTGACGAAGATATCAGCGCGTTATCGAAATATAAGGTTGATTTAGTGTTTGCGCCGGGCGTGGATGTGATTTATCCGGAAGGTGGCAAGAGCGCGAGCATTGTAGACGTACCCCGGCTTTCCGCGATACTGGACGGTGAGTATCGACCGGACTTTTTCAAAGGCGTCGCTACGGTAGTTAATAAGCTGTTCAACATCATCCAGCCGGATACCGCGATGTTCGGCGAGAAGGACTTCCAGCAATTGCTGGTCATCCGGCAAATGGTGAAGGACCTGTCGATGCCGATTGAAATTCGCTCTGTCGCCACAGTTCGTGAGGCGAATGGGCTGGCTATGAGTTCGCGTAACCATTACCTTGATGATGAGCAGCGCCATCAGGCTGCAGTTTTGTATGACTGTCTTGAGCAGGTCGTGAAGCTGGTCGGTGAGGGAGAGCATCCCAATTACGAAGTCGGGCGTGCCAGTCAGGTGCTTCAGGCAAAGGGATTTCGTGTGGATTACGTCGTGGTTCGCCGTCAACAGGACCTGGCTGTGCCGGAGGCAGATGACGAGTCTTTAATCGTTTTGGCCGCTGTTTGGCTGGGTTCGGTACGTTTGATTGATAACATCCCTTTTGAGTTATAAGTTGTCAGATGGCAGTTGACAGAAAATGCCAAAAAAAATGATATAATCAGCTTTTGTACTGTCTACACTTAAACTTATGAACCTGACTCTACTCAAAGCAAAACTTCATAAAGCGCATGTCACGCATTCCGAGCTCGAATACGAAGGCTCATGTGCGATCGATAGTGCTTTGCTTGACGCAGCCGGTATTCATGAATACGAACAGATTCATATCTATAACCTCAATAATGGTGAACGTTTCACCACCTATGCTATTCGTGCCGAAGCAAACAGTGGCACCATTTCTGTCAACGGTGCAGCAGCCCACAAGGCTAACCCCGGTGATCGGGTGATTATTTGTGCTTACGTAGAACTCGCACAGCACGAAGTGGCGAACTTCAAGCCGAGGCTGGTTTATCTGGATGAGAAAAACCGGATAACCGAGACCTCGGATCAGATTCCTGTTCAGGTGGCGTGATGAAGAAAGTTGGCAGTCATCAGTAGGCAGTTATCAGTAAAAACAAAAAAAACTTTCAAACAAGCAGTAATTTTTTAAAATTACTGCCAACTGCCATAAATTTGTTTTTGCTTTGGTGAGTTCGTAGGTCGGGCATTGCCCGACATGGATGATGGTGGGCAATGCCCACCCTACTATAGATTGCTGTGCTTAGGGCTTCGTTGCGCTACGCCCTTACAAGTCCGCTCGCAATGACAAGGTATGAGTTTTTTATTTCTGTGCGCCTGATTGTGCTTTTTCTAACATTTCA
>QIHT01000214.1 GCA_003229115.1 Gammaproteobacteria bacterium
GCGTCACTATCTGGTCGTTTTGTGCGAATAAATTCGCACCTACAGATTACCTGGCAAGCCACGGGGTATTACACCCACAGTGATTAATAAATTTAAGGAGATCGACGCAAATGAATAAACCACTTTTGACAGTTTTACTCGCCTCACTTTTCGCTTTTCCCGTTACTGCTCAAGCTAAATCGCCGGCTGATTGTGCCATGGCGAAATATATGGCGGGGCATGCTTTGACGGTGATCAAGGGCGGCGCAACACTGGATCAGACATTAGGTATGTTTGAGAATAATGTGTCTAATCAAATGATCATCAAGGAAATCTATTTGAGAAAAGATAGCCTTGCACAGAAAAAGGAAGCTGAAACGATTGGCGCCACAATGTGCATGCAGGCTAGTATTTAAAGTATAAAAACAACGTCAAAAGCTTTATTTACCACAGAGGCACAGAGGGCACAGAGTTTTATGTTGTTAATGCGCCGAAGGCGCAGTTAACAACAAAGAGATTTCTCTGTGTTCTCTGTGCCTCTGTGGTAAATCGTTTTTAATTCTTTTGGAAGCTTTGTAGGGTGGGCATTGCCCGCCCTACAAAACGGTGATTGCTGACACAAATTGTTGGTAGAGTTCGGGGTCATCCAGATCGTTGTCTTCAATCATCGGTAGTGCGTAGGTTGGGTTAGGCGTCTTTTGCCGTAACCCAACATTTTCGAATACGGAATGCTGTTGGGTTACGCTTCGCTAACCCAACCTACAAAACGGTGATTGCTGACACGAATTGTTGGTACAGCACGGGATCATCCAGATCAGTGTCTTCAATCATCGGTAAATCGGGGTAGGCCTCACACATGGATGCCGCAAAAACACCCCGGCTGTTATCAGAAACGCACTGGCCATTGATGAATACCGGTGTGCTGTGCAGGCCGCAACTGGGTGAGCGGCTTTTGAAAATAAAACCATCTAAATCTTTCAACGCTAGTATTTTCTGCGAACAATACTCGTGCATGGTTTCGGTAATATCAATGGCGCTATCATCGCGACCAGTGAGCCTCGGCGAGCTAATACTTCCGCTCAGCTGAACCGGTGGACGTGGTACACCCAGCCCAGCTTCAACTTCCGGACAAACAGCAATTAATTCGAAAATCTCGCCCAGTTTTTCGATAACAAGCGAGTTGGGTTTTGCCCGACCATCGTAGCGTACAGCGTCGCCAAGCAAGCACTGACTAACACCTACTTTTGGATTTTCGGCCACTACTTTGAACCACAGAGGACACAGAGGTGCACGGAGGCAAGCACTGAATGTTTTGAGATTTTAAACACACAGGATTTTCTCTGTGGCTCTCTGTGTCCTCTGTGGTTCAAGATTATTTCTTTGCGCCCATTTTTATAGCGCGTTCGCGAGATTTTTTTTCTTCGACTGCGCGCTCACCCGCATCCCAACCCGGCATGGTTTCCGGCCAGCCGAACATGTGTGCGGTGAGGATTTCACAAAGTGCGTCGATATGTTCTGCGCTTTGATTGAGTGCGGGGATGTAATTATAGGTTTCGCCGCCGGCTTCCAAAAAGACCTCACGATTCTCCATGCTGATTTCTTCGAGAGTTTCCAGGCAATCTGCGGAAAAACCCGGGCAGATAATATCGATACTTTTGGTGCCGGTTTGTGCGAGTTGTTGAAGCGTTTCGTTGCAGTAGGGTTGTAACCAGGCCTCGCGACCAAAGCGAGATTGAAATACGACTTGCCACTCATCTTCTGATAGTTGTAGTTCTTCAGCCACCAGCCGAGCGGTTTTCTGGCAGTGACAAAAGTACGGGTCGCCGTTATCGACATAACGTTGCGGGATGCCGTGAAAAGAAAATAATAATGTTTCGGCGCGTGGTTGTCTCTCCCACTGTTGCCTGATGCTGCTCGCGAGGGCGGTGATCAGTTTGGGGTGATCGTGGTAGTTATTGATCACGCGTAAATCCGGTAACCAGCGCCAGTTGCGAAGTACGCGGGTAACTTCGTCAAAAACCGAAGCGGTGGTGGTGGCTGAATACTGGGGGTACATGGGCAGCACCACAAATCTGCGGGCGCCGGCTTTGCGTAATGCGTGCAGACCGGCAGGAATAGAAGGTTTGCCATAGCGCATGGCGAGATCGACTACCACGTTGCCGCGGAATTTCTTTTGTAGTGTTTGCTCGACGGCCTGGGTTTGCAAGCGCGAGATGGCGACTAATGGCGAGCCCTGATCGGTCCAGACTTTTTTATAGGATTTTGCGGATTTGCGGGGGCGTAATCTGAGAATAACGCCGTGCAGGGCAAACCACCACAACCAGCGTGGCGCTTCGACCACACGAGGATCCCACAGAAATTCAGCGAGATAGCGTCTTAAAGCAGAGGGCGTTGGTGCATCAGGCGAGCCCAGGTTGACCAGCAGGATGCCCAGTTTTTCCTTGGAGCCGTGTTGATAGTGGTAGTCAGGTGTTGTCACAAGATCGTGTTGCTCGATGGCCGTGTCGCTGAATTCGCAGGGTGAAGGGTGACAGATTCAAAATTAATCTACAAGCATTACGGGCGGAGAGTATGTTCATTTGTGTACCACTTGTTGTAGTATACGTTCACCTTTTAGATGTAGAGCTTCCGGAGCTGGATTATGTCTATACGTCTGGCAGTACCTAACGAAATTTTCCCCGGTGAGCGCCGTATTGCGCTGGAGCCGGGTATCGCCAAACGTTTGATCGAAACCGGCGTTGAAGTCTGCATGGAAAAGGGTGCGGCGCTGTCGGCACATTTTCCTGATGATGCCTTTGAAGGCGTAAAAATTATTGATAGCGCCGCCGAACTCTACAAAGATGCCGACGTCATTTTTAAAGTACAACCGCCGACGCTGGATGAACTGGCGTTGATGAAGTCGGGTGCGCTTATTGCCAGTTTTATGGCACCGCACAAAAACCAGCATGCGATTCAAAAAATGTGTGAGAAAAACATCACCTCGATGGCGATGGAACTGGTGCCTCGCATCACACGCGCACAATCCATGGATGCGTTGTCTTCCCAGGCGACTATCGCCGGTTACAAAGGCGTGTTGATGGCGGCCGATCTGGCCAGTGTATTTTTCCCTATGTTAACTACCGCAGCAGGCACTATCCGGCCGGCACGAGTTCTCATTATCGGTGTCGGCGTGGCGGGTTTGCAGGCCATCGCCACCGCTAAACGATTAGGCGCTATTGTTGAAGCTTATGATGTGCGTTCGGCCACGCGTGAGCAGGTGGAGTCACTGGGTGGCAAATTTGTCGATACCGGTGTCAGCGCCGATGGTGAAGGCGGGTATGCGCGTGAGTTAACCGATGAAGAAAAGCAGCAACAGCAGGATGTACTGGCGAAGCATATCGCCATGGCTGATGTGGTGATCAGTACGGCGGCCATTCCAGGCAGACCTTCACCCAAAATTATTAGTAAAGCCATGGTGGCAGACATGAAAGTCGGCGCTGTCATCATTGACCTGGCTTCGGAAGGCGGTGGCAACTGCGAGTTGACACAACCCGGCGAGACCATCGATTACGAAGGTCGTGTGACCATTCATGGCCCGCTGAATGTTGCCAGCCAGACGCCGGTGCATGCCAGCGAGATGTATGCGCGTAATTTGTTTAATTTGTTATCGCCGTTTATTACCGAAAACGGCGAGCTGGAACTGGACTGGGATGATGAAGTCCTTGCCAACACCGTGTTAACCCATGACGGTGAAATTAAAAGTGAACGTTATCGCGAGGTGGCGAAATGATTGAAGGCTTTACTGCGCTGTATATTTTCATGTTGTCAGCTTTTACCGGTTATGAAGTGATTAGTCGTGTGCCGGTGATTTTGCATACGCCGCTGATGTCGGGTTCTAACTTTGTGCATGGCATTGTGCTGGTGGGCGCGATGATTGTACTGGGTCGTGCAGACGGCACGCTTGAACTGGCGATCGGGTTTTTTGCGGTAGCACTGGCGGCGGGTAACGCGGTGGGTGGTTATGTCGCGACGGTGCGCATGCTGGAAATGTTTCAACCCAAAAAGAGCGAGAAAGATGAGGCATCGACCTCATGAGTCTTGCGATTGAGGTTGTTTATTTCGTTACCGCTTTTGTCTTTATTTATGGTCTGAAGCAAATGTCATCACCGGTGACAGCACGCGGCGGTATCGTGCTGGCAGGTATGGCCATGGTAGCTGCCACACTCGCGACTTTTGGATTACCGGATATCAAGCTGGATGCCAATATCAACCTGCTCCTCATAGTGACGGGGATTGCATTGGGTTCCAGCGTGGCTTATATCTCGGCTAAACGTGTCGCCATGACCGATATGCCGCAAATGATTGCCATGTATAACGGTATGGGTGGCGGCGCAGCGGCGGGCATTGCTGCGGTTGAGCTGGTGAAGTTATCCAGTGGTGGCGAGAGTCACGGCTTAACCAT
>QIHT01000129.1 GCA_003229115.1 Gammaproteobacteria bacterium
GTACCGCCTTCAGTAATAATCGGGGTAGAACAGGCACTCGTTGTAAAATTAAGTGTCGAACCATTTGTGGAGCCAACACCATTGCTACCTTCTGCTCGGTAATAATAAACTCTATTACACAAAAGGCCTGATATTGGCCGGTTGGACGCCTGTGTTCCTGTACCACCACCTGAACCGGAAGGTGAAGAACTGGCTGTGGTAATACTACCCGTCAGGTTTGAAGCTAAAGAATATCTGAAGGTTACATTTGTAGAGCTACCATTTTGCGCGATGTTCGATCTCAGTGTCGCCGAGCTTCTTGTTATAGAGGTAACAGAAACTGTGGTGACAGTTGGCGACGCATTAAGCAACTGACCATTTGAATTCCATGTCGAAAATAATGTACGTAGGGTTAAATTATAAAAAGGACCACCTTGCGGCATACGACTACCGTAAGAAGGCGATGGACTTATTTTCGTACTGATATTGCTGTAACAACTGGAAACATCAACCCTTCTTGTTGACACGCTAGTATTTGTAAGCCATGAAGTCGCTACAACAGTACCACCACATGAGCCTGTACCACTATGACAATCTGCACAATTGCCATCAAAATCCATCTGGGCATCAACACCCGAGGATCCAGCAAAAGTGACCAGTGAAAAGGCGGCTGGAGAGTGCAAACCAAGTGCAATACCAGATGTGGCTACCGCTGCAATTAAATGTTTTCTAAACCAAACACTTTTCATTAAATAATCCCTAGGTACATGTCAATGCTGAACCACCGGCCACAGTTCAGTACTACATTTTGTTATATTTTTGATGATGATAATGCAAACCATTTCGCTTCTCGTAAGTATATATTTTTATTGACAAATAAGACAGAAATGACCTTGATTCAACGATTTAGGACAGGCCGGCGACAACCCTGAAAAAAATCCAATTTTTACTATGTATTACAGCAAGTTACGTGTAATATAGCTTCTCATCAACCACTTGTCACTGACAAATGGCAAAGACGAAAACGCGATTATGTGAGCAACTGCACAATCGGAAAATAACACCACCTGAACGCATCATTTTGAACAGCCAACCTGAACAAATCAAAAGCTGCGGAACCGATATTTTCAAGGTTTACTCAGCCTTGCTAAAGAGACTTAACAGCACGTTCGAAACCGGCTTTTTAAATCACCATGAGAATGTCGATGTTAAACGCACTCATCTGTTCAACGGACGCTACGAAAATATATACCTCACCAGCAAACACATTGTCGAACTGGACACTCTGCTCAGGGAAGCCTGCAGCTATGCAGGCCAACTACTCAATATTGAAAATATGCAGGCAGGATGCTGGTTTAACCACATGCCGCCAGCTGCCATCACTACCCTCCACAGCCATGATGATGACGACGAACTGCTCTCGGCCGTGTATTACGTCGTTGTGCCGGAGAACTCAGGTGATCTGATTATCCATACAAATGACGGGGACTTAAGAATAACCCCCGAGGCAGGCATGTTCGTTTTTTTCGAGCCCGATGTGGCTCATGAGGTGACAGAGAACCTGAGCTCTGAATCGCGACTTTCGATAGGCATTAATTTCGGTTTAAAACGGGTTAATGATTTATTGTCCACAGATGAACGCAGATAAACGCGGATACAAGCAAACAGTCATTTGCCGCAAATAACGCAAAAGACGCGAATAAATCTTTAAAAACAAATGATGCTTTTGCCTTTTTAGCGCCCTTTGCGCCCTTCGCGGCTAAAAGATTTTGCTTTTGTCTTAGCTTTTATCCGCGTTCATCTGCGTTCATCTGTGGAAAAACCAGCTTTTTTAAGCCTGAAAAACACAAACCCGGTCTATTATTGAGACAAAATCATCTATAATATTACCTATACTATTGATATCCATGTATATTAGTAGGCGTAACAAGCTGGGCTGGAAACCAGCAACAAGTCGAACCAAATCATAAAAATTACTCTCAGGCTTGTGAGGTTAAACCAATGCCCCAGAACGTAGCGGCCAAATTGCTACTATTACCAGCCCTTTTCTGGGCTCAGGCCGCTGTTGCCGGTGACAAAGCCATTTATCCACTCCTCACCTACCAATGCGACCCAGGAAGCGACCTGGTCAAGATCACCAATTCCCTGCTTAAAAATGATATCGGTGAAAGCTATAACTATTCGGAGGCTGACGGCACCTACAGTCCCTGGGACCTGGTTGAAATCGAAAGTACCCCTGATAAAACCCGCATTGTAAAAACCCGGAAAATGGTAAAAACGTGCACCTTAAGTTCAGGCGAATATACCTTCACCATCGAACCACAATTATTTGGCCGTGATTTAAGAGGTCGCTGCGGCGCATCCATCTCGACCGCCCTGACCATAACATATGATGGTATAGACATACTTGAGCGCACACCGTTTGAAAACTTTTGCCTGGGCAATGCGCCCATCATCATACGTGTTACCACCTTTGGTAAAACCAGTGAAGTAAAAATTAAACGCATACCCAAGTATAAATTTTACTGAGCTTCTTCTAATTCAAAACTTATTTCCGTTGTTAGTCGCCCTTCGAACCTGACATCTATATCCAGCCAGCCGTTATTTTCAATACGTTCCGTAATACCTTCCGGTTTTACGCCCAGTAAACGCATTTTTTTCTCTGGATACTCGACACGCATGCTCATACGCATAGGGTAATAACCATCCAGAAACCGCCTCATAAACGGGCCATTTTTAAGTATAATTTTTTCACGGTTAATCCTGAGCGCCCTGGTTTTTAAGCCCAGACACAATCTGGAACCCTCAGAAATATCTTCCAACTGAACCGTATTTTTTTCCACCCATGCCCGGTTTATTTTGCTGCGCGAACTTATCCGCAAATCACGAACTCTGCCCAGAGTGAATACAATTTGTAAAGCTGACGTAGCATCCAGGTTAGTGTGGCATTGAACCATATCCACCCATCCGGTTTCGAGACTTTGCTGCGTTATCTTTAATCGACTATGATGATGGTATTCGTTTGCATCAGGGCGTGGTTGCAAAATATGCAGCTCACCTTCATTAACCTCTTCTGCCCTTTGCTGCCAATCATCTTCAAACATGGCGTCTTCAAAATCAGGTACGTCCTGCTGTGCAGCAACAAGATAATTCATACCGGAAAACAGCATCAAAATCATCAAAATAGAAATTGTTTTACACACCTTCACCACCACCCAGACATTCCTGTTACTATTACACCAATGACCTTGCCATACACACAGCAAGAATGATGACAGTAACGGTTACCTTTATATAGCAGGTAAAATATTATGAAAAAAATACTTTATCCGATCACTTTCTTTGTGCTGATAATCATAGCTCCTTTCGCAAATGCTTATTACCCGCAACAGCAAGTAAACCAGAACGATCCCGTTAAGTATATCCAGACAGCATTGGACAAGCTGGAAGAATTTAGCAGCAATACCAATACCGCCAGTCCCGTGTTACTCAGAAACTTTATCGAAAACGAGATCATCCCTCATTTTTCATTTGATGAGATGTCACGATGGATCACCGGCCCCTATGCACAGCGCATGACGCAGGAAGAAAAGGTTGATTTTAAGGAACGCTTGAAAGAAGCCTTTTTAAACAGCCTGTCCAGGCACATCGGCAGCTTTGACTCGATACAAAACAGGGTTCGCTTCTATCCCACCCGATACCGTGGCCATAACGAGGCCATCGTCGGCACACGGATATACCGCGCGAACGGCTACCCGGTCAAACTTGATTTCCGCATGCGTCTCATCGATCAGCGCTGGAAAATCGTTGATGTCCGAGCCAATGGAACCAGTGCTGTACTTTATTACCGTCAGATGCTTATGTCCGATTTACGCCAATACAGACGTCGTTAACTACGCCTTTAACTGGAACGATTTCGGCAACCCAGGGTCATCAGTTCATGGTAACCATGAACCGCAATAAAAATGACTGACACATTGACCAATAATAACAAGCAAAAAAAACGCCGACGCATGAACGGCTTCGTGCTCCTCGCATTGCTTTTTCTGGTCATTTTCGCGGTAACTTACCGACCTTCGATTGAAACCATTTTCTGCGATGAAACCACTCTTAATCCCAGGCCTGATGTTATTGTACTCGGCACATGGTGGTGTCCCTACTGCTCTCAGGCAAGAAAATATCTTCAGAAAAATGAAATCAGTTATTGCGAATATGACATAGAACGCTCTGAGGAAGGCAAAAGGCTATATGAAGAAGTTAACGGACAAGCTATACCTGTTCTTTTGATTGGCGATTATCAAGTTAATGGTTTTAATGAATTTGCTATAGAAAAAGCCCTGGAGCGTTTACATTCAAAATGATTTTACGTATAAAACAATTTTTCGAAACACGA
>QIHT01000134.1 GCA_003229115.1 Gammaproteobacteria bacterium
AATAAACTACCCCGCAGCAAGCTGACGGGGTATTAATTGTAGGTGCGACTAAATCGCCAGGAGCGATTTGAACGAAGCCCCGAAGGGGAGAGGCATAAGGACATGCCGAATAATTCATTCGCACAGAGGTGATGGGGTATTTATCTGGTCGTTTTGTGCGAATGAATTCGCACCTACAGATTACGTGGCATGCCACGAGGAATTACACCCACAGTGATTAATAAAACATTTTCACCGCAGAGACGCAGAGGGCGCGGAGAAAATCTTGTTGTGTTTTTGTAGGTCGGGCATTGCCCGACATGGGTGATGGTGGACAATGCCCACCCTACGTGCTCAAAAAATTATTAGGTTTTCTTCGCGCCCTCTGCGTCTCAGCGGCAAAGAAAATTCAAAAATCAATCAAAAATCTTCTGCCACCAACGTCGGCGATTATTGGGCGGGTTCAGTGCTAACTCCAGCTCTACAGGTTTGGCTCTCGATATAATCCAGCCCGGTAAAGGCGGATTATCACTAAAGCCGCATGAAACACCCAGATTATTTGGATCAAAAATCTTGATGAAATTGGGTGCTTCCTTATCATCAGCATAAACAATACCGCAATAATCTTCATCATGTTCTTTGTGTAACAGAACATCGATTTCAGCGATAAATTTCAACAGGTGTTCTTCAGATGAAGTTTCTTCTGGCGGGGTTTCACCCACAGCATAAATATACCAGTCGTTTGCCGCCTGCTCTCTCAACGTAATCCAGAATTCATCAAGATGATGCCAGCGCATCAATGAAGTAAAACTACCGCGAAACTCATCAACGTAATCTTGTTCGATTGACAACTCCATGCCCACCTCTTAACTCAAAGTTTGACTATTAACCCAGGCTTGAATATCGGCAAGACTTCGACGCAAATATTTACGATCATCAAAAGCACAGGCCATCACACAAACGCCCTGCATACGCGCCAGTAGATCCATCGCTTTTTCATCAGAACTGGAACTACCCAGAGCATTAAACTGTTTCACCAGCCACTGGCGAATCACGGTAAATACCGCGCGTGACATTTCCTGATAAGCATCGTCGTCCTTGGCCAGCTCAGAACTTAGTGTGCCTATAGGACAGCCCGCCTGTAGAACAGCATCTTCTGAAACAGACAGCATATTGGTAAAACAAAGCAGACGCTCCCTGGGATCACTGGCGCTGCTGCTACACGCTTCCAGCATTTCCTCAAAAGCATTGACCCTGGCATCGATCACCGCACCCAGAATATCTTCCTTGGTTTTGAAATAGTAATAAAAATTACCCCGCGGGATGCCGGTCTCATCAGAAATATCCCTGAACGAGGTCTGATTGTAGCCGCGCCTGTAAAACAGCTGGTCTGCAGCTGATACAATGCGTTGCCGATTATTTTCACCTTTGTTACCCATAAAAACCACACTTTGAAAGACTGTTTTTAAATGTTAGACGCTTGTATGATTATTGTAAACACCATTTCATCGGAACAAGTCTGAAAACCTGACAATATGGCAACAACAAGCCTTGTCTTAAGAGCTGTAAGCCCCTATCTTAGGCCTTCGGATGCCAATAACTACCCCGGATCACTGTGAACGCTTTAAAAATCGAGAACCTGAAAAAAACCTACCGAAACGGTGTCAAAGCGCTCTGCGGGGTCGATCTGGAAGTCGAGGAAGGCGATTTTTTTGCCCTGCTCGGCCCCAATGGGGCGGGCAAATCAACCGCCATCGGCATCATCAGCTCACTCATCAACAAAACCTCCGGCAAGGTCAGCGTATTCGATCACGATATTGATACCGATTCCGCCGGTGCCAGACAGCAAATCGGCCTGGTACCTCAGGAATTCAATTTTAATATATTTGAACCTATTAGAGAAATCCTGATTAACCAGGCAGGTTTTTATGGCATCGGACGCCACGAAGCCAGCCTGCGCACCGAGAAATATCTGCGCAAGCTCGAGTTATGGGATAAACGTTATGACATGGCCAAGGAATTATCGGGCGGCATGAAACGACGCCTGATGATTGCCCGTGCACTGGTGCACCAACCCAGGTTACTCATACTTGATGAACCTACGGCGGGCGTGGATATCGAAATTCGTCATTCGATGTGGGATTTCATGCGTGAAATCAACGCCAACGGCACCACCATCATTCTTACCACGCACTACCTGGAAGAAGCCGAAAGTTTGTGCAACCACATCGCCATCATTGATAAAGGCATTACGATTGAACAAACCAGCATGCGCAGTTTGCTTGATCGTTTGCATGTTGAAACATTTGTTTTGTATCTCGATAAAACCATTCAGGAAATTCCGGACTGTGGTGACTACAGCATCAGGTTGCTGGACGGCAATACACTCGAGGTTGATATTCACCAGAGCCAAAACATGAATGACCTGTATAAAAGACTTTCGCTATGTGATATTAGCGTACTGAGTATGCGCAACAAAACCAACCGGCTCGAACAATTATTTATCTCCATGCTAAATACTGGAGAAGCCGCATGAATTTCAGACAACAATTAATCGCCTTCAACACCATCATGGTCAGGGAGTTTCTACGTTTTATACGCATCTGGATTCAGACCATCATACCCCCCGTAATAACAGTGGGACTGTACTTCATTATTTTCGGTCAGTTAATCGGTTCACAAATTGGCGACATCGATGGTTTTCGTTATATGGATTACATCGTACCCGGCTTAATCCTGATGTCTGTCATCACCAACTCCTATGCCAACACCGTGTCCTCTTTCTTCAGTGCAAAATTTCAACGCAGCATTGAAGAAATGATTGTTGCACCCATTCCCAACCACATCATTCTGGCAGGTTATATTTCAGGCGGTGTTGCTCGCGGTGTTATTGTTGGCATTACTGTCACGGCTGTGTCGATGTTTTTTTCAGATTTCCAGATTTATAGTATTCCTATCACGCTGACCGTGTTTATCCTGACTTCGATTTTATTCTCACTGGCCGGCCTGATTAATGCCGTTTACGCAAAAAGTTTTGACGACATCAGCATCATCCCCACCTTCGTATTGACCCCGCTGACTTACCTCGGCGGTATTTTCTACTCAATAAAAATGCTGCCTGAATTCTGGCAGAATGTTTCCCTGGCCAACCCGATTCTTTATATGATTAACGCATTTCGTTACGGACTGTTGGGCGTGTCTGATATCGACACGTTCACCGCCATTATTATCATCATTGCGTTTATTGTTGTACTGTTTGCTTTTACCATGCGCCTGCTCAATAAAGGTGTTGGCATTAAGCCCTGATGAGCTTGACGTAATGTAGACTGATTGTTGTTCTACCACAGAGGCACAGAGGTCACAGAGAAAACCGTATTTATTGTATGCGGTATCAATATATTCGTAGGAGCGGCTTTAGCCGCTCCTACGAATGCTCAAAACTAATTAAAGGTTTTCTCTGTGACCTCTGTGCCTCTGTGGTTAAATTTTTTTGAATTAGAATAAACGGTCACATTAAATTTAGACAACGCATCTAATCAAAGGTACGAAACTATGTCCGACAAAAAAGCCAATACTCAGGTCGCTATTGATCAACTCATTGCCAGCCGCTGGAGCCCGAGAGCTTTCGATGCCAACAAACCGGTCGAAGATGAAAAAATCATGGCACTACTGGAAGCCGCACGCTGGGCACCTTCCTGCTTCGGCGAACAACCCTGGCGTTACGTGGTTTGCAATAAGTTCAGTGATGAAGTGAACTGGCAACTCGCACTATCGTGCCTTGCCGAGAAAAACCAGCTATGGGCAAAAAACGCACCAGTATTAATGCTGGCCTGCGCAAATAGTCAATTCAGCCATAACGGCAACAACAACCAATGGGCACAGTACGATACCGGTGCCGCAAGTGAAAATATATGCCTGCAGGCAGTTTCCAGCGGCCTGTTTGTACATCAGATGGGCGGCTTCGACGCTGAACGCGCTCACGAGATTTTAAAAGTCCCCCGCACCATCACACCTATAGCTATGCTCGCCGTGGGTTATGAAGGGTCAGTCAATGACTTACACGAAGACTTCATTGAAGGTGAAAAGGCTGAACGCGAACGTCACGAAATATCCGAACTATTCTTCAACGGCGAATGGGGTAAAGCTTACGGTAATTGATGTCTTATCAACAGTTTCGACGTTATTTAGCCACAGCAACACAACAATCCTAATTACACGCCATTGCTGTATGTATTACATAATTCATTAATGAGTTTAAAAGTAGGCCTGCATAAGGGTCGTTGCAGGCAGAGCCTTGCTGTTGGAAATTGCCGGGAACGACAAAACCTTATCCCGGCCTACGGCATTGCAGGTTTTCAATCATCGCGAACAACACCCGTAGGTT
>QIHT01000158.1 GCA_003229115.1 Gammaproteobacteria bacterium
CTGTTGTAAGTTTCCTGGAAGCCAGCCGAAGACTCGGCGACAGCTTCAAGCTTGAACTGGAAATCAGGACGTTCAGTAACACCAACCCTAAACGCCCTTTGTATGTCTTTCGTAAAGATGATTTTGCGCAGGTTAGTCTTGCATGGTATTTTTAGTCCACAGGTAAATACAAAATATTTTTGCCGCGAAGGACGCAAAGGGCGCAAAAAAAGCTAAGTTTATTGGCTTAAACGCAAGTCGTTGCCTTTGTTTTTTTCGCGCCCTTTGCGTCCTTCGCGGCAAAAGGTTTTGTTTTTATCCGTGTTCATCTGCGTTTATCTGCGGACAAAAATCACTCAGGCCCCAACGCTAAACGTTTAACTTCTTCCAGCTTGTCCCGTATCAACGCCGCTTCTTCAAATTCAAGATTGCTGGCGTGATCATACATCTCGTTTTCAAGTTTCTCCATTTTCGTTTTCAAGTTTCTCCATTTCAGCCGCGAGTTTTTTGGGTGACATAGTTCTGTACATTTCTTTTTCTTCCGCTATTTTCTGGCTTTCCGCAGATTTTTTATCCGGGTACTGTTTGCCGTAACCGGTTTCAAGAACATCCGTGACTTTTTTGATAATGCCTCTGGGGGTGATACCATGTTTTTTGTTAAAAGCCCGCTGTTTTTCGCGGCGGATCTCGATGATATCTATCGAGCGCTGCATGGATCCGGTAATTTTATCGGCGTACATAATGGCTTTGCCGTTAATGTTGCGTGCTGCACGGCCCATACTTTGTATTAACGAACGCTCCGAGCGCAAAAAACCTTCCTTGTCGGCATCGAGAATGGCTACCAGTGATACTTCGGGTAAATCCAGTCCTTCACGCAACAGGTTAATACCTACCAGCACATCAAACTCACCCAGGCGTAAATCACGGATGATTTCTACCCGCTCAACCGTATCAATATCTGAATGCAAATAACGCACGCGTACGTCATGTTCCATCAGGTAATCGGTAAGATCTTCCGCCATGCGTTTGGTCAGGGTAATAATTAATACACGCTCCTGCCGTGCCGCGCGTAAATTGATTTCAGACAGAACATCATCGACCTGTGTTGCCACTGGTCTGACTTCTATTTCCGGATCGAGCAAACCTGTTGGACGCACCACTTGTTCAACCCTTGCATCACTGTGTTCTTCTTCGTAAGGCCCTGGTGTTGCCGATACATATAAAGTTTGTGGCGACATGGTTTCAAATTCATCGAATCGCAACGGCCGGTTATCCAACGCCGAAGGCAAACGAAAACCGAAGTTCACCAGATTTTCTTTGCGCGACCTGTCGCCTTTGTACATGGCGCCTAACTGCGGCACAGAAACGTGACTTTCATCAACCACCAGTAAGGCATCGTCTGGAAAATAATCAAACAAACATGGCGGCGGTTCGCCTGCCTTCCTGTTCGATAGGTATCGTGAATAGTTTTCAATACCACTGCAATAACCCAGTTCGCGCATCATCTCCAGATCGAAATAGGTTCGTTGTTGTAAACGTTGCTCTTCAACCAGTTTATTTTCGCCCTTGAGTTCTTTTAAGCGTTCAACCAGTTCCTGTTTTATCTGGCCAATGGCTTTAACGATGACATCCCGCGGTGTGGCGTAATGTGTTTTTGGATAAACCGTTAAGCGCGCGACCTTGCGTAACATTTCACCGGTCAGCGGATCAAAAAAACTCAGGCTTTCAATTTCTTCATCAAACAGTTCGATGCGCACCGCTTCTTTTTCTGAATCGGCAGGGTGCACATCAATCACATCACCACGCACCCGGTAACAACCACGCCGTAACTCCATATCGTTTCTTACATATTGCAACTCGGCAAGGCGGCGTAAAATCACGCGCTGGTCAACCAGGTCACCGCGTACCAGGTGCAAAACCATGGCGAGATAGGATTTTGGATCGCCCAGACCGTAAATCGCTGATACCGTGGCAACAATGATGGTATCTCTCCGTTCCATCAACGCCTTGGTGGCAGAAAGCCGCATCTGCTCAATATGCTCATTCACCGAAGCGTCCTTTTCTATAAAGGTGTCGCTGGCCGGCACATAGGCCTCGGGCTGGTAGTAATCGTAATAGGAAACGAAATATTCCACCGCGTTATCCGGGAATAGCTCCTTCATCTCACCGTAAAGCTGGGCAGCCAGGGTCTTGTTGGGTGCCATGATGATGGTGGGACGCTGCAATTTCTGGATGATATTGGCCACGGTAAAGGTTTTTCCCGAACCAGTGACACCCACCAGCGTTTGCCGGGCGAGTCCTGCTTCAAAACCCTCCATCAAACCCGCAATTGCCTCGGGCTGATCACCGGCAGGTTCATAGTCAGTTTGTATTTCAAATTGACGGGACATTCTCTACAATAGGACTCTATTAATCATAAGCAATAATCACTCAAACAAGCATCACACGGAAACAAACAGTTGAGCATTCAAACATCGGCCCGAATACAGCGGGTCAAACCCTCACCGACACTTGCCGTCACTGCACTGGCCAACCAGCTAAAAGCAGAAGGCCGGGATGTGATCGGACTGGCCGCAGGCGAACCTGATTTTGACACCCCGGATCACATAAAAGACGCCGCCATCCAGGCTATTAAGGATGGTTACACTAAATATACCGCTGTCGATGGTATCGCCGGACTCAAGCAGGCCATTATAAACAAGTTCAAACGTGATAACGGCCTCGATTACCAGCCAGACCAGATTCTTGTTTCTGTGGGCGGCAAACAGGTGTTCTACAACCTCGCGCAAGCCCTGCTCAATCCGGGCGATGAGGTGATTATCCCGGCGCCTTACTGGGTATCGTATCCCGACATGGTGAAACTGGCGGATGCCGAACCTGTCATCATCTGCGGTGGTCTCGAACAGGAGTGCAAAATTACTGCTGATCAGTTAGAAGCCACCATCACTGATCGCACCCGCCTGTTTGTACTCAACAGCCCCTCGAATCCCACAGGCAAGGCTTATAGCCGTGACGAGCTCAGTTCATTGGCAGAAGTACTGCTGAGGCATCCCGATATTGTCGTCATCACTGATGACATCTACGAGCACATCGTCTGGACCGAGGAAGGTTTCGTCAACATCCTCAATGCCTGCCCTGAACTTTATGACCGCACCGTGGTACTCAATGGCGTATCCAAAGCCTATTCCATGACAGGCTGGCGCATCGGTTACTGTGGCGGCCCTGCTGAGCTGATCAAAGCCATGAAGAAAAATCAGTCTCAAAGCACCTCGAACCCTTGCTCGATTGCTCAACATGCCGCTCAGGCAGCACTCGATGGCGACCAGGGTTTCCTCAAAGAAATGTGCCAGGTGTTTAAAGAACGCCATGACTACGTATACAGCACACTGAACGCCATGGAGGGTGTCGACTGCCTGCCCAGTGATGGCACGTTCTACAGTTTCCCATCATTCCAGAAGGTTATTGATCGCATGAAAGGCATTGAAGATGACGTGCAACTGTCGCAGCTATTACTGGAAAAAGCCGAGGTTGCTGTCGTACCCGGCTCAGCCTTTGGCTCGCCCGGCTTTCTGAGGCTATCGTACGCCACCGACATGGCAAGTCTGGAGAAAGCGCTCAGCAGAATTAGCGCCGTAATCAGCTGAAAACATTGACCCGACAAGGCCAAATCGGTAGCATACCGCCTTCATTTCGAGCCAGCAGGCTCGCTGTGAGATATGTCTCTTCCTCGATAGCTCAGTTGGTAGAGCAACGGACTGTTAATCCGTTTGTCCCTGGTTCGAGCCCAGGTCGAGGAGCCAATAGCTCAAAGGCCTGCAATAGCAGGCCTTTTTTCTATGTATAAACTAAACTTTTTTATATGCCTAAGCTAACTATGAGTCAATCAACCAAATCTGACCCCATTAATCTGAAAAAACCAAAGTCATTGGCTTTGTTCAGATATAAGGCGGATCGCTGGCCTGTTTTTATTGTTTTGACGCTAACCGCTATTGATTTTGCGCTGTTTTATGCCGTTAATAACCTGCTCATACTGTTTGTTTACTACCTCGCGATGATCATTCCAAAAAGTGTGATATGTGCATGGAATCACCATCATCAACATATTTTCACATTTCGCCATACCGCGCTCAATCGTGGCCTGGAACTCGCCTATGCCCTGCACACCGGTGTCACAACCTATCTCTGGCGTCTTCATCATGCATTGGGGCATCACATAAACTTCCTCAATCAGGAAAAAGACGAGAGTCGTTGGAAACGCAAGGATGGCAGCAAGATGGGCGCACTGGAATACACCCTGAATGTGGCACTGACGGCTTACCCGCGAGGTTACAGGGTGGGGAAAAAATATCCAAAACAATTAAAGCAATTTATCACTTTTACGATAATCACTTTTATTTTTGTCGGTGGTCTCATCTGGTATAAGCCAGCCGCTGGCATTCTATTGTTTGCATTACCCATGATTACCAGCCTGCTTTACACGGCCTACGTAACTTATGAACACCACTCGGGCCTCGACACCAGTAATGAATTTGAGGCTTCCTATAATAAACTGAGCCCGTTATACAATTTTTTTACTGGCAACCTGGGCTACCACACCGCCCATCACTACAAACAGGGCGTGCACTGGTCGAAATTACCGGCACTGCATGCCACTATTAAAGAAAAAATTCCTGCGCATCTTTATCGGTGAGTGGCAGTAAATATCCCCGCCGTAAGCGGGCGGGGTATTAGTCTTTAGTCTTT
>QIHT01000172.1 GCA_003229115.1 Gammaproteobacteria bacterium
TTAGTTTTTGTCACAGCGCATCCGTTTTTGTTTTATAGAGAGTGAACGATATAAATATCAGCCAGAAGTTGATGATGAGTATATCGACTTTTTCAATAAATCCAAAATAACCAAAGTCTTTCATAGAAGGCGAAACGAATAAAGCGAGTATGATTATAAACAATAGCCCCGTAATGCCTGCCGTTAGTCGGGTAGTTATTTTAAGCCGGCAAGCGGCCATTTTAGATGAAAGCATCAGTGCAGCGAGTGGAAAAAACAGAAATTGCATGATGGCACCTGTAATGTGCGGTAGACGTTCAATTATTGTCGCAGGTGGCAGTTGTGTCGGAAATATTGCAACCACAATAGCGCCGAGTCCCGAAAGCACAAGGCAGAATGAGCCAGGCGCCATGTTTTTTGAGCCGCTGAATAATAGCAGGGCGAGTAACATCTGAGTAATCCCAATCGCATAAAAACCGATTACAAGGATAAAGCCATGTTCATCGAGTGCGTAGCGGCTTAGAGTGTCCGATAAGAGGTTCAGGTTTTTAGTAGCGAGATGAGCAAACAGTATGGTAAGGGTGAAAAAGACTGCGCAAATAAAAGCCAGTAGTGCGATCTGGCTTTTTCTTCTTATAACTAAAGCGCCACTACCCACTCTGTTTTTTATCGGCCTGTTTGCCGGATCGGTAGGCATCAATAATCCCCAGCAGCCAGCAGATAATAATCAGGATCCAGGCAACCGATGTTTCTGTGGTGTTGGCATTGTTGGCGGCCTGTGTTGATAGCTCGGTTATTTTCTCGGGACTGATGGCGTAGCCGGAGCTTTCAAGCTCTTTAAGGATGATTCTGGCTTGTTTAACCGCTTCCGCGACAATCACATAAACACTGGCGAGTGAAGTGATGATTAGCAGACCCGCAGTGCGGTATCTTTTTAAATAGTATTGCCCTGCACCGGGGAACACCAGTGCAGATAGTAGTACGCTTTTTCTGGTTTTGCTCATGAAGTTGTTTTACTCCTTGCAGCCTCGATCATCAAGAGGTGTAAGCCGGAAGCCAGGTCGCCAGTGCGGGCCAATAAGCAATCAAACCCATGGCGAGTAACTGAATCGCGATAAATGGCATGACACCCTTATATATCTGCGTGGTTTTAATTTCCGCAGGGGCGACACCGCGAAGGTAAAACAGGGCAAAACCAAACGGTGGCGTCAGGAAAGAAGTTTGCAGGTTGATGGCAATCATAATGCCGAGCCAGACGGGGTCTATGCCCATGGCGAGTAGTACCGGCCCCACGATAGGCACGACCACAAAAGTGATCTCGATAAAATCGAGCACAAAACCCAGCAGGAACATGACCAGCATGACGGCAAATACCGCGGTGAATTTCCCGCCGGGCAGGTCGCTCAATAATTCCTGAATCAATTCATCGCCGCCGAAACCGCGGAATACCAGGGAAAATAACGCAGCGCCTATCAGTATCATGAATACCATGCTGCTGACGCGCAAAGTGCTGCGCACAACTTCGGTAAGGTTCTCAAGGTTAAGCTGTTTTTTGGTCGCGGCTAAAAACATCGCACCTACTGCCCCGATGGCGGCTGCTTCGGTGGGTGTGGCAAGCCCGCCAATGATGGAGCCGAGTACTGAGACAATGAGTAATAATGGCGGTAACAGGCTGAGAAAAACGGCTTTAACAAGGTGGCTTGAATTTTCGTGTGCATCACTGGGCAATGCGGGCATGGCCTCAGGTTTGGTGAACGCGACAAACGCTATATAGAGTATGTACATCACCACCAACAGCAAACCGGGTATTAATGCGCCCACAAACAGGTCGCCTACGGAAAGCGTTTCGGGAGAAAAAATGCCCATGTCGAGTTGTGCCTGTTGATAGGCGGAAGACAAAACATCTCCCAGCAGCACCAGCACGATGGAAGGTGGAATAATTTGTCCCAGCGTGCCGGAAGCGCAAATCATGCCAGTGGAAATTTGTGGGTCGTAGCCACGTTTGAGCATGGTGGGCAGTGATAACAAACCCATAGTGACAACCGTAGCGCCGACGATGCCGGTGCTTGCGGCCAGTAACATACCAACGAGGATGACCGAGATACCCATGCCGCCGCGTAACGAGCCGAATAATCGCGTCATGGTTTCAAGCAGGTCTTCGGCGATTTTTGAGCGTTCCAGCATGACACCCATGAAAACAAATAAAGGCACGGCGATGAGAATCTGGTTGGTCATGATGCCGTAAATTCGATTCGGCAGAGCTTCTATAAAATCAGGATCAAAACTGCCCGTGGCCTGGCCGATGGCAGAAAAGATCAGCGCAGTGCCTGCCAGAGAGAAGGCGACCGGGTAACCCGCCAGTAGCACGACAAAAACTGCGGCGAACAGGTAAAGCGGCATCCATTCCATCAGGGTCGTCCTGTTATTGTTTGAATTGCACGAATGATCTGGAATGTTGCCTGTAAAGTCAGTAAAGCCGTCATCACCAGGATCAGGCTTTTCAACAAGTACACGCCGGGCAGGCCGCCAGCTTCGCGTGAGCCTTCCATCACATCCCAGCTACTCGCTACATATTGCCAACTGACCCAGCTCAGAAAAAACAGGAAGGGCAATAGCAGGAACAGTGCGCCGCAAAGATCAATCCATGCGCGTGTTTGTTCGCTGAAACGGCTATAAAAAATATCGACGCGCACATGGGCTTCGTGTTGCATGGTGTAGGCGGCACCAATAAGAAAAACCATGGCGTGAAGGTAGGTGATGGATTCCTGTAGAGCGATCCAGCCAATATCAAAAACGTAACGCAGTACGACCACGCTGAAGGTGATGATGACCATCAGCAGGGTTAACCATGAAACAGCGCGACCGCTGAAATCTATCAGTTGTTCAATGGCGGTGGCGGCCCGATTCAACACGGTTTACATCCAGTACGCTTGATAATCAGATTGTTTGTTAACGCGGTCACTCAGGATGGTTTTGAATTCATCTGGATTTTTTGTGTGTACCAGTTCGCCCGGACGCGGGAAATGTTTATCGTATAAACGTGAAAGCCAGAAACGTAACGCAGCGGCGCGCAACATGGCCGGCCAGTATTTCTGTTCAATAGTTTGTAATGGACGATGTTGGTGATAGGCCTTGAGCAGTGCATTGACTTTTTCCTGATTCAGGTTGTAGTCATCAAGACAGCACCAGTCATTAACCGTCACCGCAAGATCATAAAGCAGGGTATCGTCGCAGGCATAATAAAAATCGATAAAGCCACTGAGTTGATCGCCATGCCACAGAACATTGTCACGAAAAAGATCGGCATGGATAACACCGCGAGGTAGTTGAGCCTCGCGCAGTGATTTCTGAAAAACGATTTCTTCGTTAAGTAACAGCAAATCGTTTTCCGGTAATTTTTGCTGCAGTGCTTCAGCGGTTTGTACGCACCACGCCGGGCCGCGAGGGTTGGCCTGGTGCGCATCAAAACTTAAACCGGCAGCATGCATTTTTCCCATGGCAGTGCCGATTTGTTCGCAATGCGCCACCGTGGTGTCGCGAATGCTGCCACCAGCGAGGCGTTCAACCAGTGCAGTGGGTTTGTGTTTGAGAGTTCGAAGATAATGGCCTTCCTTATCAGCAACCGGATTGGCGCTGGGCACCTGGTGGTCGGCGAGGTGATGCATCAGGTTGAGGTAGTACTGCATTTCCTCGAAAGTATGATGTTCAAAAATGGTCAGTACATAGCGTTTGTTTTCACCGTTTTGGGTATCGACAAAATAATTGGTATTTTCGATGCCGTCACTGATGCCCTGGTATTCAACCAGCTTGCCGACAGAATAACGGCTCAGAAAGTCTTCCAGCTCATCGCTTTCAATGGTGGTGTAAACAGACATAAACGGGGTGGGCTTTAGCAGCCGTACGAAAAGAGGGGATTTTAGCCTATACGGGCTGACTTGTTAATTTGCCATCTTGGTTGTTTCGTAGGAGCGGCTTTAGCCGCGAATGGTTTAGATTAACGAGCATTTTTCGCGGCTAAAGCCGCTCCTACGTTGATTGCTGTGACAAAATATATTTCTACAAGTACGTAGGTCGGGCATTGCCCGACATGAGCGATGGTGGGCATTGCCCACCCTACAGACTGTAGGTTGGGTTAGCGAAGCGTAACCCAACATGATTCCATATTCGAAAATGTTGGGTTACGGCAAAAAACGCCTAACCCACCCTACAGACTTCTGTAGCCCCCTGAGAAAGCTTGTAGCCAAAATCTGTTTTTCTCTGTGTGCTCTCTGTGGCAAAAAACAGCCCTACAAATGCGACAAAACTTCCTGTTCCTCTTCTGAAGGCTCAAAGTCACGGTCTTC
>QIHT01000155.1 GCA_003229115.1 Gammaproteobacteria bacterium
GGTTTCGATATCATCCGGAAGACGCGGTTGAAGTCGGTGTTACCGATTATGCCAGCGAGCTTAGAAGTTATGCTGATGATGATTTAGGTGCGTTGATTGCGCTTGACCAGAAACTGGTTTCAGCACTGGACGAAATAAGTTTTAATGATCTGGATGAAGCTGCGTGCATCGATTACAGAATTCTCAGAGGTGCGGTTGAAATCGAGTTACACGATCTGGAAGAACGTGACTGGCGTTTCCGTAATCCTGCTGACTTTATTCCGCTCAATGCGGTGTTCCAGTTGTTAATTTATCCGGTTAAAGATGTGCATCACGCCATCAAACACCGTTTAAGCGCATTCCCCGAATATTTACGCGGTGCCAGGGTATTGTTATTGCAATCAGCTGAGCAGGTTGTTCCTGTGTGGCTGAAGTCAGCAGTGAGTCAGTGTGAATCGGGTGCTGGCTTCATCAGAAACTTAAGTCGCCACCCGCTAATTATGCAGAAGTTTACCAACCCGGCACGTTTGCAGCCGTTATTTGATGAGGCGGCGCATGCACTGGAAGACTTTTCAAAGTTTCTTCAAGTCGAGATTGCACCGCAAGCTGCGGGTGATTTTTCCTGCGGCGAGTTTCGTTTTAATCGTTTATTGAATGACAAACACTTCCTGCAAACTTCGGCGCAGGACGTGCTTGCACTTGGAGAGAAAATATTTAAGCAAACTCAACAGGCTTTACTGGAACATACAAAAGTCATGCAGGGTGATGAAGATGTTGAAGCTTTGCTGAAAAAAATCCAGAAACAACATCCCAGGCGTGAGCATTTACTCGACACTTACCGACAACGAATGCGGGACACGTACCAGTGGTGGGCACAATCCGGTTTGGTGGCCATGCCCGAAAAACAGGCACTCAAGGTGCAGGAAACGCCGGAGTTTATGCGACACCTGATTCCGTTTGCCGCTTATTTACACCCCATGCCAAATGATCCCGAGCAGCATGGCACTTATTTTGTGACACCGGTATCCGATGACGCGCAACTGGCTGAGCATAATGACTTCAGTATTGATTTAACCTGCGCCCACGAAGCTTTTCCGGGACACCACCTGCAGTTTGTGACGGAGAACCAGTATCACTCGTCCAATTACACGCGCCTGATCAATGCATCGGCTTCCATGTATGAAGGCTGGGCATTGTATTGCGAGCAACTTTCTATTGAACAGGGCTGGCTGAAAAAAGACGAACACCGTTTCATGATGTTAAGAGACAGGCTTTGGCGCGCCTTGCGCATCATCATCGACGTAAAATTACAAACCGGTCAGCTGACTATCGAACGTGCTGTTGACTTGATGATGGCAGAGCTGGGTTTCGAGCAAAAACAGGCAGAAGCCGAGATTAACTGGTATACCAGTTCACCCACCGTGCCCTTATGCTATGCCACGGGACGTGAGTTGATTCATTGTGCTCGCGACGAGTTAGTCAGTGAAACCGGTTTAGGCCTGCCGGAGTTTCATAACAAGCTATTGTCACAGGGTTCCATCGCCTTGCCCCTGAGTTTAAAACAGTCTTTCGGCGAGAAAACATGGCAAAAAGTTCATGCCGGTGTGTTCGGGGGATCATGATTTGAACAAACCACCCGCAACCACAGGCATGCGTCACCTGGCGCTGAACATCGTCAAACTGGACGAGTGCCTGCATTTTTATACTGAATTACTGGGCATGAAAATCGAATGGCAACCGGATGATGATAATTATTATCTAACTTCCGGTAATGACAATCTGGCTTTGCATCGTGCACAGCATAGTGGCGAAAGAACGTCGCAATCACTCGACCACCTGGGTTTTTTTCTGGCAAAACCGGAGCATGTAACCGAATGGTTTGATTACCTGAAACACGCCAGGGTAGAAATGGTTAGCGAAGTCAAACACCATCGCGATGGCGCAAGCAGTTTTTATTGCAAGGACCCGGACGGAAATGTGGTGCAGATGATTTTTCATCCACCATTGGCGTAGGAATATCAGATTAGTAGTGCAAAAGCTTTTACCACAGAGGTCACAGAGGAGCACAGAGGTTTTTTTGTGGTAGTGCCATGGCGTGTATTTTGTGTTTACTTAATGCAATAGCTACGCACGTAGGGTTAGTACGTAGGTTGGGTTAGGCGTTTTTTGCCGTAACCCAACAACATTTTCGAATATGGAATATTGTTGGGTTACGCTTCGCTAACCCAACCTACGGTGTATCAAGTGGCGAGGGACAAGGGGCGAGTGGCAAGGTGTTCGTTTTAACCCTCGCCCCTGGCCACTCGTCCCTTGCCACTGTACTCACAGCCAATAAGTGGTTTTAGTCATCACCTTCGACATCGCCGCCATCAATTTCTTCACCGGCGTGGGTAACTCAGCAGCGCCATGATCCAGCGCCGTGGTCGCGTGTTTAGCTTCATCTATTTTCATTTGTTCAAGAATGGCGCGGCTGCGTTTATCCTGTTTCGGTAATTTTTCAAGATGTTGTTCGAGGTGGCGTACTACCTGATGCTCGGTTTCTGCCAGAAAACCCAGGTTCCATTTATCACCTGTCACGCCTGCGAAAGCACCGATGGCGAATGACCCGGCGTACCAGACGGGGTTGAGATAACTGGTTCTGTCGCCCAGTTCGTGCAAACGGTTTTCAGTCCAGACCAGGTGGTCATTTTCCTCCAGCGCGGCTTGTTCGAGTTTTTCACGCACCTCGCCGAGGCGAGCGGTGAGTGCCTGACCCTGGTAAAGCGCCTGGGCAGAGACTTCGCCGGAATGATTTATGCGCATCAGGCTTGCAACACGGCGACGTTCGTCAGCCTTGAACTCACAATCATCAATCTGGTTTGCCGGATAATCGCGCTGAGTCACCACCGGTTTACCCGCGATGGTGCGTAGCGCAGTGTCGGCGTGCATCAGCAGGCGATCTATAGGGGAATAATCTCTCATCATCAATCCAGCAATATTAATTCAGCAATCCTCAAAAAGTAATATTGCCTATAAGCCCGTCTACATGCAATATCCGCGTACATGTCATATTACAAATATCATCTATTTTTCTGTACCAATCAGCGCGAGGCCGGCAAAACCTGCTGTGAGCAGTGCAATGCGACCGAAATTCGTGGTTACGCCAAAAAACGCGTTAAAGAGCTGGGCCTGAGCGGAGAGGGCGGCATAAGGGTCAATACCGCAGGTTGCCTGGATCGTTGCGCCCAGGGGCCGGTCATCGTGGTCTACCCGCAGGAGACCTGGTATACCTACGTGGACCGTGAAGATATCGATGAAATCATCGAAGAGCACCTGAAAAACGACCGAGTGGTTGAACGTCTTCTGATATAACTTATTGATTCAAAAGAAAGTATCTAGGGACGAGTGGCGAGGGTTAAAACGAACCTCGTTTCTGGCCACTTGTCCCTCGTCCCTCGCTCCTGGTATTTGTAGGTTGGGTTAGCGAAGCGTAACCCAACGTTATTCTGTATTTAAAGCTGTTGGGTTACGGCAAAAAACGCCTAACCCAACCTACGTACTGCTCGTTCCTGTCCACTCGTCCCTCGCTCCTGCCCCCTCGCTCGTTGCCACTTGTCTATAAAAACGAGCTTGACTGATGAATTAATATATTATATAATTCTAATATACTCATGAAGAGTGTAGTTTTTTTTCATTTATCCTCCATCCTCCCTTTGGTAGGTTTCAGCGCGGGCTCCAGGCTCGCGCTTTTTTTTGCCCCTACGCCGCAAAGTACTTGTCTGGCGGGCGTTTTTTCTGTAATATTCCGCCTCCTTGTCGTGGGTGAGCCCCGCGATGGATAACTACCGAATAGCAGGAATAACTGGAATGAAGACCACCGTAAGTGCAAAAGCCGATGAAGTGAAAAGGGACTGGTTCCTGGTGGATGCTGATGGCAAAACACTGGGCAGACTGGCAACAGAAATTGCACGTCGTCTGCGCGGCAAACATAAAACCATTTATACACCGCATGTTGATACCGGCGACTACATCGTTGTCATCAATGCAGAAAAGATTCGTGTTACCGGTAACAAGGCGAAAAATAAAATATACTACAACCACTCGGGTTACATGGGTGGTCTTAAGCAAATCAGTTTCGAAAAGCTGATTGATAAAGCGCCTGAGCGCGTTATTGAACGTGCCGTTAAAGGTATGCTTCCCAAGAATTCATTAGGCCGTACCATGTACCGCAAGCTGAAAGTTTACGCTGGCGCTAAACATGAACATGCAGCACAACAGCCGCAGCCGTTAGAAATTTAATCAAGGTATCATCATGGCAGAACAGTATTACGCAACCGGTCGTCGCAAAACATCAAGCGCACGGTGCAGGCGATATCGTAGTCAACGGCAAACCCGTTGATGTTTTCTTTGGTCGCATGACAGCACAAATGATTGTGCGCCAGCCACTGGATGTTGTTGAAATGAACGACAAAGTGGATATCAAAGTTTCAGTCAAAGGCGGTGGTATCTCAGGTCAGGCAGGTGCAATACGTCACGGTATTACACGCGCATTGATGGCCTACGACGAAACCATGCGCCCAGCACTTCGCAAAGCCGGTTTTGTAACACGTGATGCACGTGAGGTAGAACGCAAGAAGGTTGGCCTTCGTAAAGCCCGCCGCGCGGTGCAGTTCTCTAAACGATAAATCGTTTAGAGAAAGTGGCGAGGGGATAGTTACGAGGGAAAAGTGGCAAGGGACTAGGGGCGAGGAAAAACCAGAGGGAGATTGGTTGCGATGGAAGCGCTTAAGAATCTGGATGTATGGAAACGTGCCTGTCGCTTATCGGTGGATCTGTACAAAATCACAAGTAGCTGTAAAGAATTTGGTTTTAAAGACCAGATTACGCGTGCCGGTTTGTCCGTTGCGTCAAATATCGCCGAGGGATATGAAAGAGATAGCATCCCTGCAAGGCTTCAATACCTGATAATCGCAAAAGGATCCAGCGGCGAAGTTTGGACACAACTAATGATTGGTCGCACTGCCGGTTTTCTGGAACCAGCAACATGCAAAAATCTTGAACAAGAAACAACAGAAATATCCAGAATGCTATGGGGCTTAATCAAACACTACAGGCAAAAGGACTAAACCCTCGCCACTAGCCCCTCGCAACTAGCACCTGTCTTTTTGGGGAATCGTCTAACGGCAGGACTACGGATTCTGATTCCGTCAATCAAGGTTCAAATCCTTGTTCCCCAGCCAACATTAAAAAAGCCCCTTTTTTTTGGGGCTTTTTTAATGTTGGCTGTGGGTTCAGTATTTGGAACTCGTTCAACAAAATCGCCGGGAGCGATTTTGAACATCAGCGTTTTTTGCTGATGGCCCGAAGGGCAAAATACATGGACGTATTTTGTAATCCTTGTTCCCCAGCCAACATTAAAAAAGCCCCTTTTTTGGGGCTTTTTTAATAGGGGCGAGTGGTAAGGGACGAGTGGCAAGTAAAACCAGTGGTGTAGTGGCGAGGGACTAGTGGCGAGGTCTCCATCTTAACTCTTGCCGTTACCTGAATGGCTAGAAACTGGGTGAATAAGCTAAGAATTAAAGCGGCTAAGCCATTTAACTGAATGTAAAACTCTATGGCATTCTGTCAATTGGGTTGCCGCGGTCAAGAAATTTTTTGAAATCGTCAGAAATTCGATTGTCGTTAGCCACTCTACCCCAGAAATCTCTCGCCATTTTTATGGTGTCAGAGAGAGTTTTTGTGTTTAAGTTTAAGCTTATAGGCTCAGGTGGATCGAAAGCGTAAGGCTGAATTTCACCACCGCTTTTTGGCGCAAATCCCATTGAGCACATATCGTATACAGGTAATAACCTAAACACGTTCCCTTCTATACCAAGACTCAAGTTACCTAAGTGCATGTCAGTGTTATAAATTAGGCGTCCAAAATTCCATAAATATTCCGTGTCATACACATGTGCCCAGCTAACAAGTTTTTCCTCGTAAAGGGCATTCATCACTTTTGACCAATCACTGCCTAATCCTACAAATTCAGCATCCACGGCTTGAAGTGAAAGCATGGACATGCGTCCATATTCACCTGATCTATCGAATCGCACTGACTCTAAAAAGATTCTGTCATCAAGCTCAAGAATTCTGGTTTCTGCAGCAGGAAAATCTACATTATGAATGGCCTCAGCAGCATGATATTCAGTGATTAAAATATCTCGCCATCTTCTTGCGATTTCATTGTTTCCTTTGGGTGAAAACTTCACAATGACGTGTGCCGAACGCTCGCCGCAAAAGGCGGTGAATTTTGGGTGCTCACCGCCAGCAGATGAGCCAGGGACAACGCCTTTCATTACGCTATCTGCGAGTTCGGGGTAGTCGTCAACGGTTACTATTACTGGTTTACGTCTAACCCGCGAAAAAGCTTGTTGGCCAAACTTGAAATTGCCCGCAAGATCATCACCATTGGATACCAGGTAGCGTCCAATATGGTTTGTATTCCAGTTTCTTGGGTCTTGTGGAAAATCATCAGATTGAGCAGCTAATTCTTCGGCAATTTGTCGTCCAAGAAATCCCTGTGGGCCTAAATCACTTAGAAAATATGGTAGGTCATCATATAGCCCATCATTGTTGGTTCCTAATAGGACGCTAGGGGTGCCTGTTTCAGGTTCAACAATAAAACCGCCATGGGCTAATGGGCGTATACGTGCGGCCATTACAGTGTTTCCATGTGCATCCACCATGGCTAAAGGTATATTGTCGTCCACACCAAAAGCATTTTGAGTTAGCGCATATCTAGGGC
>QIHT01000162.1 GCA_003229115.1 Gammaproteobacteria bacterium
CCCTCCGGGGTAGCGTCGACAAAGTCCAGTACACGTATTTTGAGTGTCGCGTGTCCGGCAAGCAGGCACAGGAACTTGTGCATCGGCTCAAACCGGCCGTCGAGGACAGTTCGAAGGTTCTGCTTGGGTTCACACTCAGTGATCTCTATGCTGAAACCTTTACCTTCAAAAACGGTGACAAGGCCGGTGAGACTGGCATCAGCCTGAAGACTCGGCTCCTGCGTATAGCATGGGCCAAGGTCGACGGGCAACCGTTCTACTCCGCACAAGAAGACGCGGCGTAAATTCAAACCGGCCGGGTAACCAGGTTACCCGGCCACCTTCCAACCCAACGGGGGATCATTCCCCGTGGGACTGGTCTCCCTTTATCTTGAGGAGATCAGTTATGAAAAACACGGATTCTTCCGTAGAGACGTTGGCAGAGGATCGGCTGGCCGATTTGAAACCATCGAACTTAAACGCTGTGGAGAAGCAATCGGTGATCACGCTGGCGATGAAGGTGTTGGCTATCAAACATCGAGCCGGAAGGTCTTTGAGTAAACCGGAGGAGACGCGGAATTACCTGCGTCTCCGATTGGCAGATTGTCGCAATGAAGTCTTCGGCTGTCTGTTTCTCGATAACCGGCACCGAATCATCGAAGTGCGTGAGCTGTTTCAAGGCACTATCGATGGTGCTTCGGTTCATCCAAGGGTCGTGGTACAGCAGGCCATGGAGGTGAATGCAGCCGCCATGGTTTTCTTCCACAACCACCCATCGGGTGTCGCGGAGCCCAGTCAAGCGGATGAGAGGATTACCCGCCGGCTTAAAGAAGCACTAGCACTGGTTGACGTGCGTGTGCTGGATCACTTTGTGGTCACGGCCGGTGAAAGTGTTTCTTTCGCGGAACGTGGATTGCTCTGACATCTACAGCGTTTTACGAACCCTGCCGGGGAAGTATCTTCTTCTCCAGCAGGGAAGGAGGTGTGACCCGGTGCTTATCCATCAAAGGAGAAACACCATGTGTAATACCTCAAATGAACAAACAGCCGAATCGTTTTTCGGTAAAGTTATTTCTACCTACACCCGTGCTCAAGCGATCGAGGACGGTGTGCTGATCGACCCGGGTTCCATGGCCAGGGAGGCCGATTTTAAATGGCCTGTTGCTTTAACTGCCGATGCCTGGGCCGATTGTGTTGCCTGGACAGATGATGACAGTACGCGGCAGATTCATCAGGATCAACCCGGCCGGTTGTGGGATGTGCTCTATATGGCCTCTCACGCCATTCGGACCAGCAAGGATTCGGGAGATCGGTTGTTGTTTCAGCTCTACCGGGTGCCGCGTGATGGGCATTCGACAGAAGCGGTACTGGTCACGTTGAGACTGATCGTAGGGCCTGGTGATGCAGGCGAGCCGGTGATCACTATCCTGTTACCTGCTGAGGATTAAAAGCAGTTTGGATAGCAAGCCATAGCCCTCCTAGCCATATGAATAATGGCTAGGAGGGCTCTCGAATAGAGTTTTTTTGGGGAAATAACCCGTAACTCATTAATTAATGGTGCTAAAAGGTGCGCGTCCAAAAATGGAGGTTTACAATATTCACCAATATCAGCAGTCCTCGTGAAGTTAGAAATGTCAGCCAGTGATGTTCTCTTTACTTTAATTAGAGTCGCCTATTAGTATCCCACGTAATAGGCAGTGTTAAATATCAATACGACGAGAATATAAAATGAAATTCTTCCTAAAGAAAGTGATGTTATTGGTGCTGGCAGCCTTGCTTGTTACCGGATGTGCGGGCAAGGTCAAGAGCAAGAAAATCAGTATGGAAAAACAATGGGTGAAGGCCCAAGTCATTGATACAAAAAAAGAGTATGAAGGGTTTCTCAATCGGTTTCCGCAGGGGGAATATTCAAACCAAGCTCGTTATAAGATCGAGGAGATTTACTTTGAAAAAGTAAATACCATGGATTCCTATGAAGAATTTTTGAAAAGGTATCCAACAGAACATAGCGATATGGCTGAGAGCTTTTTTAAGGCGGTTAATGCAAACAGCTTCGAAGATTATATGTTATTTTTATCGCATCATTCTGAAGGGCGGTTTGTTGAAGAAATACAGAGGCTGGCAATACGTGCTGCAAAGACGGTGAAAGTAGTAGTAAAGCAATACCGTGTGGACAGAAACGGTATGAAAACACGTTATCGTATGCACCTTCCCTTTTACGATTTGGCCACAAAATATCTAGGATATGCAGGTCTCAGTGAGGAAAAGGATAAGGCGGCTGATTTAATATTTTATGTGGATGCGGAAGGCACCGCATTGGGTGCGGACTATACAGACACAAACGATGTGTTCTCGAAACGTAAAACCCATCTTTACACGGGAGCTTCTTTATCTGGTGCCTTTGGATTCCGTGTGAAAAGCAGTCCATCCTGGATTTACAAAAGGTATTTTGAGAGTGAAGCAGATACGGTTGGTAGAATAGAGGATTATAAGGGTCAATATTCTAGGAGGGCTAATGCGCCCTTCAGAAGGGCGTTCTATCAATCAGGTTCTTTCCCGACGGTGATGCCAAGAATAATGGCAGATATTTATGGCGTCAACCCTCTTATCGCCGCGCTTAAAGACGATGACCAGCAAATCCGAGAGGCCGCCGCGAGTGCGCTTCTTCATGTGACACTCCCTCGGGTGGAGCCTCTTATCGCTGCTCTTAAGGATGACAGCTTGCTGATTCGAGAAGCGGCTGCGAAGGCGCTTGTCCGATCACGAAATTCTCTGGCAGTTGAGCCCCTCATCGCGCTTAGTAAAAGTAAGAGCATTCAGGGCCGCAGGATTGCAATGGATTCGCTGATTGCAATGGGGTTTAGATCATCTGATCTCTCAAATGTAGAGTCAGATGTGAGAAGCGTTTCCGGGACCATCTGGCTTCGCTCAGATAACGCCGAATATCACTTCATGAGCGATGGTACTTTGCGCGGTAAGTATGGAGATAATAACTACTGGATCGGGGGTAAGTGGATGCAAGTTGGAGACAAGGTTATTTTGCGTATGTCAGGACGATCGCGCTACGGGTTGAACATTCTTGGTGATAAGATGGAAGGCAGAAGATCGGAGTTAGTCCCGAAACGTAATTCTCTAGGTTCTCGATATCCGCCAATGAAGTGGGTTAAGAAGGACCTTGTGACGTTTTCTCTGAAGAGCAGGTGATGGTGTCCACTTAAAAAGGCTTCCTGCCGCTGGGCGTGTGGAGATCGTGCAAGCCCTGCTGGCTAAAGGTGCGAAGATTGACCTATAAGCCAATGATGGGGCAACAGCCTGGAAAGTTGCTAAATTGCAAGAAATCAAGAAGCTGCTGAAGGCAGCTGCCAGTGCAAAGTGAAAAGCAGGTTTTGTCCATCATAACAGCGCACGAGTCGTCGAATTGTGGCCCTCTCCCAGAGGATTCGACATGGTCGTAGATTCTGCTATTCTTTTGAAAGAAAAAGGAATATCATTTTCTTTCATAAAACTATGGGTAAACACGCAGACAGCACTGATAGCAAGATCCTCCGGCGGATTCGTTCCCGCAAGCGGGGCTGGGTCTTTACGCCCGACAGTTTTCAGGATCTGGGTACCCGTCAGGCCGTCGATCTCGCCCTGATGCGACACCGGGACAGTGGCCTCATTCGGCAGCTGGCCCGAGGGCTGTACGATTACCCGAAAACCGATCCTCAGTTGGGTCCGTTACAACCCTCTACGGACGACATCGCCAGTGCCCTGGCTGGTCGTGATGCCACTCGTTTGCAACCCTCAGGGGCCTACGCGGCCAATCTCCTTGGGCTCTCCACCCAGGTGCCTATGAAGGTCGTTTATCTAACGGATGGCCGCACGCGGACGGTTCAGATTGGCAAGCGCCAAATCATCCTGAAGCACACCACCCCCCGCAATATGGCCACTGCGGGGAAGAGCAGTGGGTTGGTCATCCAGGCCTTGCGCCACCTGGGCCGAAAGAATGTCGATCAGCAGATCATCGCTCGGCTTGATCGTCGCCTCGATGACGCTGCGCGCAAGCAACTGATGAAAGATATTCGATATGCCCCGGCCTGGATCGCCGATATTATCCGCACGCTTGCCAGTCAGGAAAGTGCGGCATGAAAGAATTTATCGCGATGCCGGAAGAACGTCGTCGGTTGGTCTGTACGGAGGCCGGTGCACAACTCAACCTGTTTGAGATTGCTGTAGAAAAGGATTTCTGGGTTTGCTGGACTCTGCGTAAATTATTTGAGTTACCCGAATGGGGTGAACACCTGACGTTCAAGGGTGGCACGTCATTATCCAAGTGTTGGAACCTCATAGAAC
>QIHT01000030.1 GCA_003229115.1 Gammaproteobacteria bacterium
CCTTTAAGACTGTCGCTATTTACAATGTAAGGCACATAAACTTCTTCATAACCATGTTCATTGGTATGCACATCAAGCATGAACTGTATCAGGGCACGATGCAGTTTTGCCATCTGGCCGTTCATTACCACATAACGTGAGCCGGTTAACTTGCTTGCGGTATCAAAATCCAGCCACTGGTTTTTAGCGCCCAGATCTACGTGGTCTTTAATTTCGAAATCAAAAGTTTTTGGCTCACCCCAGCGTCGAATTTCTACATTATCCGATTCATCTTTTCCAACAGGTACGGATTCATGCAACAAGTTTGGAATGCCCATCAATATGGCATCTAGCTCCTGCTGGATTTCGTTAAGCTCTGCTTTAGCACTGTCGAGTTTTTCACCGAGGCCTGCAACCTCGTCCAGTAAAGGCTGAACATCTTCGCCTGCCGCTTTTGCCTTGCCGATAGATCTGGATTTGGTATTGCGTTCGCTTTGCAGGCTTTCGGTTTTTATTTGGCAGTCCTTGCGTCTTGATTCCAGTTTTTCCAGCACAGGAACATCAAGATCAAAGTGTCGTTTTTTTAGTTGTGCTGCAACTGAAGCAAGATCAGAGCGAATAAGTTTTGGATCAAGCATAACTCTTAAACATCCGAAAGTTCAGCATCAAAGGTTATTACATGTCCGGGTGGTATCAAATCTTTCAGAGACCCCAACGCAACACGTACATTCTCTTCGTTATCAAAGAATTCAACGACCACGGGTAAGTCAAAAGACATATCAAGCAAATTGCTTGAATGCTCATTACCCGATTGGCCAAAACCACTAATACCACGAAAAATAGTCACGCCTTTGACTTTGTGCTCATCGTGCAGGCGCTCAAATATTTTTTCATGAATATGTTTTCCTTCCGTAACATATATTCTTGCAACAGTAATTTTCATAATTGTCTACCTATACTGACACCTATCCAGGCAGCGGCTAAACACACAACAACACTGAGAAACATATTAGCAAATGCTCTGGCCATATCGCCCTGCTCTAACAAATTTAATGTCTCAATAGAAAATGTTGAGAAAGTTGTGAATGAGCCCAGCAAGCCAACAAGAATAGCAGCTCGCCACTCGGCGCCAATATTAAAACGATCTAACAACACAATACTCAGCACACCCATCAACAATGATCCTGTCACGTTCACAAACATGGTGCCATAAGGGAAACCGCGACCCAAAAGTGAATACACACCCACTGAAGCGCCGTAACGCATGACTGCGCCAGCCGCTCCACCAAAAGCTATGAACAAAATCATTTTCATCTATTTTTTCCGTGTTCCCTTGTGTAGGCCGGGATAAGGTTTTTTCGTTCCCGGCGTGGTTCAGTATGGCAGTCATGCCTGCAACGTTCCTTATGCAGGCCTACGGTTATCTCGTCATACCGGAGTGACAATCATTTTTTATTACTTGCGATCTTTTACGAAAGAACCACCTCAACGCCGTCAGCAACATCTTTGTACTCAGGCAACTGATCAAAATTCAGGTAACGATAGATTTCAGCAGATGATGCATCAATGTCTTTAATACCTTCCATGTACTCTTCTACGGTCGGAATGTGGCCCAACATAGCAGTGACCGCACTCAACTCGGCAGAGGCCAGATAAACATTAGCACCATTACCTAAACGGTTCGGGAAATTACGTGTCGAGGTTGATACCACGGTGGCACCATCGGCAACACGTGCCTGATTACCCATGCAGAGAGAGCAGCCCGGTACTTCGGTACGTGCACCGGCTTTACCAAAAATATTATAAACCCCTTCCTGCATCAACTGGCGTTCATCCATTTTTGTTGGCGGTACTATCCACGTGCGTGTTGGCAAGGCGGTTACACCATCCAGCACTTTTCCTGTGGCTCGATAGTGCCCGATGTTTGTCATACATGAACCAATAAACACTTCATCCACATGGACTCCGGCAACATCCGATAATGTTTTCACATCATCAGGATCGTTGGGGCAAGCCAGAATCGGTTCCTTGATTTCAGCTAAATCAATCTCAATGACTTCGGCATATTCTGCGTCAGCATCAGGTGCCAGTAATTGTGGATCTTTCAACCACTCCTCCATAGCGACAATTCGATGCGAAAGTGTGCGTTTGTCTTCGTAACCGTTAGAGATCATCCACTTCAACAGTGTGATATTGGAATTAAGATATTCAATAATCGGCTCTTTGGCCAGATGTACGGTACAACCATTGGCTGAACGTTCTGCCGATGCATCAGATAATTCAAAAGCCTGTTCTACCTTAAGATCGGGCAAGCCTTCAATTTCCAGAACTCTACCGTTGAATACATTCTTCTTGCCTTTTTTCTCAACGGTTAACAGACCTTTTTGAATAGCCACATACGGAATGGCATTGACCAAATCTCGCAAGGTAACACCCGGTTGCATTTCACCTTTGAAACGCACCAGAACCGACTCCGGCATATCGAGTGGCATTACACCCAGTGCTGCACCAAATGCGACTAATCCCGAACCCGCAGGAAAGCTAATACCCATCGGGAAACGTGTATGGGAATCACCGCCAGTTCCAACTGTGTCAGGAAGAATCATACGATTCAACCATGAATGGATGATGCCATCACCTGGTCGTAGCGCAACCCCGGCGCGTGTTTGCATAAAATCAGGTAACTCGTGTTGTAATTCGATATCTACAGGTTTCGGATAAGCGGCTGTGTGACAAAAACTTTGCATCACCAGATCCGCAGAAAAACCAAGACAGGCAAGCTCTTTTAATTCATCACGCGTCATTGCACCGGTAGTGTCCTGAGAACCCACTGTGGTCATTTTCGGTTCGCAATAAGTACCGGGACGAACACCTTCAACACCGCATGCCCTGCCCACAACTTTTTGTGCCAAGGTATAACCTTTACCCGTATCGGCAGCCGTTGCAGGGCGAAGAAACATATCCGCATGACCCTCGCCGAGAAACTCTCTTGCACGTTCTGTTAAACCACGTCCGATAATTAATGGAATACGGCCATTGGCGCGAACTTCATCAGCCATGGTGTCAGGACTTAGATCAAACTTGCATAATTCATCGCCTGCTTCGTTTAACACCACACCATCGTAAGGACGGATACGAACAACATCACCGGTTTCCATTTTTGAAACGTCGCATTCAATCGGTAATGCGCCAGAATCTTCTGCCGTGTTAAAGAATATTGGCGCAATGGTTCCACCTAACACAACGCCACCTTCGTGTTTATTAGGGACGTAAGGTATTTCGTTACCCATGTGCCAGAGCACGGAATTAATGGCAGACTTACGTGATGAACCGGTACCCACTACATCGCCCACATAAGCGATGGGATGACCTTTTTCTTTTAAGCCTGCAATGGTTTCAAGTGGTGCATCCATTTTTGTGGCAAGCATCGACTTTGCATGCAAAGGAATATCAGGACGACTCCATGCTTCTGTAGCAGGCGACAAATCGTCGGTGTTAGTTTCGCCAGGAACCTTGTAAACAGTGACTGTTAATTCTTTTGCTAGCTCAGGTTTTGATGTAAACCATTCAGCATCTGCCCAGGAACGAATGACTGACGCGGCGGCTTTGTTGTTTTTCGATTTCTCGGTAATATCGTGAAATGCATCGTATATTAATAGTGTGTGTGATAACACTTTTGCAGCAGCTTCTGCAGTCACATCATTATCCAGCAAATCAATCAATGGTTGAACATTGTAGCCACCCAGCATAGTACCGAGTAATTCGGTAGCACGGACAGGATCAATAAGTCCACAATTGGCGTTGCCTTTAGCCACATCCGACAGAAATGCAGCCTTAACATAAGCCGCCTGGTCAACACCCGGTGGCACCCGGTGTACTAATAATTCAACCAGAAATTCAGCTTCACCTTCGGGTGGATTTTTGATGAGCTCAACCAATTCAGCCACTTGCTGCGCATCCAGCACCAGTGGCGGCAAACCCTCTGATTTTCGTTCTTCACCATGTTTGCGATAAGCGTCAAGCACGTGTATTCCTCGGTAGATACAAATGAAGGGGCGTATTATAGCGCCTGGGCGCCATAGTCACAAAACAACCCTGCCTGGAGAGGCTCATATGGAAAGGTAAAAAACAGAATTAGCCGCGAATAACGCAAAGGGCGCGAAAAAAACCTTTATTAATTGTTTTTTTCGCGCCCTTTGCGTTATTCGCGGCAAAAAAGCAGTTTGTTCCTACTAGCTTTTTTTACTACGATAATCATCCACCGCGGCATTAATGGCATCTTCAGCCAGCACGGAGCAGTGAATTTTAACCGGAGGTAACGCCAGCTCT
>QIHT01000110.1 GCA_003229115.1 Gammaproteobacteria bacterium
CAAAGAGCTATGGTTATCGATGGCGAGGTCGTGGTTTTACCGATGATGTATCTGGCGCTTTCCTATGATCATCGAATCATCGATGGTCGCGAGGCTGTTCAGTTCCTGGTGACCATAAAAGACATGCTCGAAGATCCGTCCAGAATGATACTGGGTATTTAAACAGGGCTTTCTGAAATGAGTGAAAAATATGACGTCGTCGTTATTGGTGCGGGACCCGCGGGTTACGTTGCCGCAATACGATGTGCACAACTGGGTTTAAACGTGGCCTGTATTGATGAATGGCGCAACCCGCAAGGTGAATTCTCACTGGGTGGAACCTGTCTTAATGTGGGTTGTATACCATCGAAGGCATTGCTGGAATCTTCTCACTTGTTTGCATCCGCAAAAAATGAATTCAAAGATCACGGTATCAGTGTAAAAAGCCCTGCTATCGATGTGCCTGCGATGATGGCAAGAAAGGACCAGGTGGTAAAAGAATTAACCCAGGGCATTAGTGGCTTATTCAAAGCCAATAAGGTTGTTATGTTGAACGGTCATGCGCGCTTGTCACAGGGTAAAAAAGTAAAGGTGATGGAGCGTGGCGGCAAAAAAGTTATACAAACCCTTGAAGCTGAAAATATTATTATTGCTTCGGGTTCTTCGCCGGTGCAACTCGCACAGGCGCCATTAAAGGAAGATTACATTGTTGATTCTGCTGGAGCACTGGCATTTGATTCCGTGCCGAAACGCCTGGGCGTGGTTGGTGCAGGTGCCATAGGTCTCGAATTAGGTAGTGTCTGGTCACGTCTGGGTTCGGAAGTGGTGATTATCGAAGCGCTGGATGAGTTCTTGCCTGCAGCAGATAAACAGGTTTCAAGAGCGGCGGCGCGCAGTTTTAAAAAGCAGGGGCTTGATATACGACTGAGCGCACGTTTGTTGTCGGCTACTGTCAAAAATAAAGAAGTACAGGTTACCTATGAAGATAACCGGGGTGCGCAGCAGGTTGTATTCGATAAACTGGTTGTCGCTGTGGGTAGAAAACCAAATAGTGACACCATGTTCACCGATGAGATGGAACTGGAAATGGATGAGCGTGCTTTTGTGCATGTGAATGAATATTGTGAAACCAGCGTGCCCGGAATTTACGCGATAGGAGATCTGGTGCGAGGCCCCATGCTGGCACATAAAGGTTCTGAAGAAGGCATTATGGTGGCTGAGCGTATCGCCGGGCAGCAATCGAGTGTTAATTATGATTTAGTGCCCTCAGTAATTTACACACATCCGGAAGTTGCGTGGGCAGGAAAAACAGAAGCAGCGTGCGAGATGGCGGGTATCCCTGTGAATACCGGTGTGTTTCCGATGGCGGCCAGTGGACGGGCAAAAGCCATGGCAGCAACCGAGGGCCTGGTAAAAATTGTTGCACATAAAGAAACCGATCGTGTGCTGGGTGTTCATATATTTGCGGCGCAGGCATCAGAATTGATAGCACAGGCAGTAACCGCGATGGAAATGCAGGCCAGTGCGGAAGATATCGCTTTAACCATGTTCGCTCATCCGACCTTGTCTGAGTCGCTGCATGAAGCGGCTCTGGCTGTGCATAAAAGAGCGATACATATAAAAAACTGACAGATTATGTTGCTACGACAACATAACCTGTCATCTCGAACATGCTTTACGTGAGAGATCTTTGTTTAAATAAACTACCCCGCGGCAAGCTGACGGGGTATTAATTGTAGGTGCGAATTTATTCGCACAAAGGTTATGGAGTCACTATCTGGTCGTTTTGTGCGAATAAATTCGCACCTACAAATCATGCAATAAAATATAGAAGGATAAAATGAATTTACACGAATACCAGTCAAAACAGGTTTTTGCCAATTACGGTTTACCCGTTCCTAATAATCAGGTCGTTCAATCATCGGCTGATGTCAGTGCAGCAGTTAATGCGCTCGAAGGCGAGCGTTGGGTGGTAAAGGCGCAAGTACATGCAGGCGGGCGAGGTAAAGCAGGCGGCGTCAAACTGGTCGATGATATGGAGGCATTAACGCATGCCGTCAGTGAAATGCTGGGCACACGACTGGTTACTATACAGACTGATGATCAAGGCCAACCCGTTAACCAGGTACTAATCGAAGAAACCTGTGATATTGCCCGCGAACTTTATCTTGGTGCAGTGATTGATCGTTCCTCGAGAAGAGTTGTGTTAATGGCATCGACAGAAGGTGGTGTTGAGATCGAAAAAGTCGCCGCAGAAACACCGGAGAAGATTTTAAAAACCACGTTGAATCCGTTAACAGGTTTACAGCCTTACCAGGGACGAGAACTTGCCTTTGGTCTTGGTCTCGAAGGTGACCAGGTTAAGCAGTTTTCAAAATTGTTATCGAGCCTGGCAAAAATGTTTGTTGAAAAAGACCTGAGCCTGGTTGAGATTAATCCGCTGGTTGTCACTAAAGCGGGCGACATTATTTGCCTGGATGCAAAAATAAATATTGATGATAACGCGTTGTACCGGCAACCGGATTTGTTGTCCATGCGTGACACTTCGCAGGAAGACGAGCGTGAAAACCGTGCCAAGGAATGGGAGCTTAATTATATCCCTCTCGATGGCGACATTGGTTGCATGGTGAATGGCGCCGGACTGGCGATGGCGACCATGGATTTAATCAAACTTTGTGGTGGCGAGCCGGCCAATTTTCTCGATGTTGGCGGCGGCGCAACCAAAGAACGCGTTAGTGAAGCTTTCAAGATTATTCTTTCCGATAAAAACGTGAAAGGCATACTGGTGAATATTTTCGGTGGCATCGTGCGCTGTGACCTTATCGCAGAAGGTATTATCGGCGCGGTCGAAGAAGTACATGTTGATGTGCCGGTTGTGGTCAGGCTTGAAGGTAATAATGCTGAACTGGGCAGCAAGCTGTTAACCGAGAGCAGTGTCAATATTATCGCGGCCAATGATTTAACCGATGCTGCGAACAAAATTGTAGCAGCCACAGGTAATAAGTCATGAGCGTGTTAATTGATAAAGAAACACGGGTGATTTGCCAGGGGTTTACCGGCAAGCAGGGTACTTTTCATTCTGAGCAGGCGATTGAATACGGTACACAAATGGTGGCTGGTGTGACCCCGGGTAAAGGCGGACAGGTGCATCTTGATTTGCCTGTATTTAATACAGTGAAAGATGCGGTGGATGAAACCGGTGCAACAGCGACAGTGATTTACGTACCGGCACCTTTTTGTAAAGACTCCATGCTGGAAGCGATTGATGCGGGTCTTGATTTAATCGTATGTATTACAGAAGGCATCCCCACATTGGACATGCTGGAAGTAAAGATTGCCGCCGATGCGATCGGTGCGAGAATTATCGGCCCGAACTGCCCCGGTATTATTACACCGGGTGAATGCAAAATCGGCATCATGCCGGGAGCCATACACAAACCCGGTAAAGTGGGCGTGGTATCGCGCTCAGGCACCCTGACCTACGAAGCAGTGAAACAAACAACCGACCTGGGTTTTGGTCAGAGCACCTGTATCGGTATTGGTGGAGACCCGATACCGGGGACTAACTTTATAGATGCTCTGAAGTTGTTTGAGCACGATGATCAGACAGAAGCCATCTTGATGGTAGGTGAAATCGGTGGCAGTGCTGAAGAAGAAGCGGCTGAATTTATACAGCTCGAAATCAGTAAACCGGTAACCGCTTTTATTGCCGGCGGCACCGCGCCCAAAGGTAAACGCATGGGGCATGCGGGTGCAATCATTGCAGGTGGTAAAGGTACGGCGGAAGAAAAATTTGCTGCGCTTGAAGCGGCCGGTGTACACACAGTGCGTTCACCGGCAGAGTTGGGCAAAGGTGTTAAAGAAGCTACAGGTTGGTAGTTCTTTTTTTTAGCCGCGAATGACGCAAAGGGCGCAAAAAAAACAATTGAAAGGTTTTCTTCGCGCCTTTTGCGTCATTCGCGGCCTAAGGTTTCAAACCACTCCACTATCCCATCAGCAACAAACTCGGTATCCTGTTTATTAGTTTTGTAGGGTGGGCACTGCCCACCACTAGTCAAATCAGTTGCCGCATTCTGCAAACTGGCGGGCAGTGCTCGCCCTACAAGGTTTCAAACCAATTAACTATCTCATCAGCAACAAACTCGGTATCCTGTTTATTAGATAACAGGTGATCAGAGTTTTCCAAAGTAATAAGCTTCGTTTCACCACCAATCCACTGTTGCAATTCCCGTGCATTGTTTTCGTCGACAAGTGCGTCGTCTGTGATATTAAATATAAGCACCGGTTTATTCATATTGGCGAGACGCTGCATAAATTGTGGTTCTATATCATAGTGCTGGCCTGCGACATCAATGTTTGCAGGTAAACCTTGTTCCAGCAGGGTGAGTGTGTGACCAAAGTGATGTAACACATGATCGGGCTGGCTGGGAGAGGCAACGGTAACCACGGCGAGTGTATCGTCAGTTTGCATAGCGGCTTCAAGTACTGCGGTGCCGCCCAGGCTATGGCCCATTAATAAAGCGGGTGCTTCATAGTGTTGGCGTAAATAATCAATCGCAGCCATTACGTCATTTACATTGCTGCTGAAATTAGTCTGTGAAAAAACGCCTTCACTTGCGCCAAGCCCGGCAAAATCAAATCGTA
>QIHT01000149.1 GCA_003229115.1 Gammaproteobacteria bacterium
CCCTTGCCATCTGGCCCATGACAGGTCACACACATGCTGGCCAGTAGCTCTCCTTGTTCTACGGCCTGTGCAGAAACTGAAAATAACAACAGGATTGTTGCCGAAGCCACCAGTGCATAGTCAGAGGTTTTTTTCATGAGCTGTGTTCCTGTAATGGATTAATTGAAGGGTTCAGAAAAACCAGCCAGGCGTAACAAAATCACCTGGCTGGTAGTTTTTTTCAGACTTTCCTAGAACCCCACAACCGCTTGTACTGTTATGCGGTCATCGTCTGCCGTGCTGCCATCTCCGCTACGATCCCAGTACTCGATGTAACCTTTTATGTTTTGCTCGAAATAGCGGGTAAGATTCAGCGTTATCTCATCGATGGTTTCGGCGCCATTGTTTTTGTCATAGCTGTCGAATCTTATTAAAGGTACCCATGTAGGCGCACCCGTGCCTGTCTTTATGACGTGATAAGCCTGCAGGCTGATTGCGTCATTGTCGACTTCTGTGCCCGGTGTAGTTGTATCATCCGTGCCGGATACAAATGCAAGCTGTAGGCGTGTGTTTCCAATATCTGCCTGAGCATCGATACCGATACGCTGGTAATCGCGTTCCTCAATTGCGGCAGAGCCACCAGTTGTGAGATTGTAAGAATCATTAGCGTCAATACAGGAAGCGACGGGTGTGCCAGCACCTGTACATGGCAGCACAGAAGTGCTGCTACTACCTGCGCCAACAGGTTCTACATTACCATCAATGTAAAAACCACCCACCATAATGTCTTTGGTGACATCAAAGGCGAGGCGTGCATGAACGGTATTTGCTTCCACGCCTTCAGCATCACCATCTTCACCAGAGAGGCCGACGCTGTAAAATATGGCATCTATTGGCCTTCCGGTTACGGTGATATTTTGTCGGGTGCTGCGAATCTTGCCGTCGACACCGCCAAACTTCTGGTCAATAACACCGACATGGCCACGAGTCAGTCTGAAAGAGCTACCGAGAAAACCATACGGATCAGCCCAAAGTGTAGGCCCCCAGGTGAATTGAAAATTAACGGCTTTGTTGACACCATATGCCAGCACTGCGCTTGGTACACCTGCTTCAAAACCTCGGGCGTTGGTGTCTTCATCTTCAGCTTCCAGTTCAAAAAAACCGGACCAGCCACCGCCAATCTGACCAGCTACCATGATTTCTACTTCATGTATGGCTCTGATTTTTCGATCACCACTGTCTTTTTTATCATAAGGTCTGGCGACTAACACTGCTGAAATCGGGAAAGCGCTTTCCTCGGCGATCTCCTTGAATGACATAATGCTGCTATCAGGAAGACGATAACCAAGCTCTTTATATAATCGCCCTTTTTTATTGAGCTGAGGCCAGGCATTGTGGCAGTAGGAACAGTTCTTGCCGGTATCTCTTTCGAAGGAGGGAACGGCTTTAGCCGTAAGTGTTGTTAAGGTGAAACTAATAGCAAGTATTACCGATACGAGTATCTTTGTTTTCATGACTACACCTCATTTATGTGAACATTTGTGAACAGGCTGACCATTCAAAATAAAATAAATGTTTTATGCATGGCCTTTGTCAATGAAATTACTCCGAGTTGTGTTTCGGTTTATTGATTTATATCAACAAATATGGGGCGTAACTATGGCGCAACCCCTGAATTAATTGACCTGTATCAATTAACCTTCAGGAATGAAAATTTCTAGACTTTAGTTAGGGAACTAAGAGTGAGGTGTGTAAAATTTAAAGATTTAAGGAGTCGCGTCCTTAAGGTTTTGGTTCCCGCATTGAATAAACGTATTTCAGCTACAGCAGTTCGAGCGCATCATCCAGGGCTCTTTCATTAAAGCCGTTAACGCGACGGTAACCGACATATATCAAAGGTGTGCCATGGCCCTGCAGTGCTTTAAAATCACGACTGGCAGCACGATCTTGGTTAATGTCACGTTCGACATAAGCGATGCCTTCGTTTTTGAAATAGGCTCTGGCTTTAACGCAGTAGCCGCATTTTTCAGTCGCGTACATAACAACGATGGGTGAACCGTTATCGTCAAAGTTTTTGCGTAGCAGATTTTTCTCTTTACGAGTGAGGGCATCCTCACCGTGAACTTCGGCAAGTGCGCCGACTAATTGATTTTTTTCAAAACCGGTAAGTTTTCTGTTGCCAGTAACAATATAGGGCATGGTGCGTTTGCCGCCATATTGTTTCATTAACCTGACGTTCTCCTCGCTTTGGGAAATGTTGTATTCAGTAAAATCTATACGGCGTTTTTTCAATAGCTGTATGGCGTTTTCGCAGTACTTACCGCAGCCATCATAAGTGAATACCAGTGTTATCGGATTGCCTTGCTCGTCGTAGGCAGCAGTGGATGCTTCCAGGTAATGGTCGTAGGCTTTGTATCCGCCAAATGCCAGTGCAATGATAATCAGCAAATTACGCATGCTCTTCCCTGTGTCGGAACGATTAAGTTACTGAGAATTGTAGGCGTAAGTTGGGATTAAAGCCGTTTCTTGCCGATATTTTAGTGCCTGAAATGACGCATCCCTGTTAGCACCATGGCCATACCGTGTTCGTTGGCTGCAGCGATAACTTCATCATCACGCATGGAGCCGCCGGGTTGTATCACGGCGACAATACCCGCCTGGTTGGCAGCGTCGATGCCATCACGAAACGGGAAGAAGGCGTCAGAAGCCATGACCGATCCGGGAACTTCCAGTTTTGCGTGTTCGGCTTTGATGCCGGCGATACGCGCACTGTTGATGCGGCTCATCTGGCCGGCACCAACGCCGATAGTCATGTTGTTTTTACCGTAAACGATAGCGTTGGATTTAACGAACCTGGCTACCTGCCAGGTAAATAACAGGTCGTTCATTTCCTGCTCGGTGGGTTGGCGTTCGGTAACAATTTTTAATTCGTTGTGGAGTAATAAATCGGCATCCTGAACAAGTAGCCCGCCGTTAACACGTTTGTACTCAAGACGTGCCTGCGGTGAGCTCCATGCGCCACACTCGAGTAAGCGTACGTTTTTCTTTTCGGCAACTGCAGCAATAGCTTCTTTACTGACACTGGGTGCGATAATGACTTCGACAAACTGGCGGTCAACGATGGCTTTCGCAGTCTCACCGTCGAGTTCACGGTTAAATGCAATAATGCCACCAAACGCAGACTCAGGGTCTGTGCTGTAAGCCCGGTTGTAGGCTTCAAGCAAGCTGCCGTCGAGTGCAACACCGCAGGGGTTGGCATGTTTAACAATCACGCAGGCCGGTGCTTCGAATTGTTTGACACATTCAAGCGCCGCATCAGTATCGCCAATGTTGTTGTAGGAGAGTTCTTTGCCCTGCAACTGTCTGGCAGTGGCAACGCTGGATTCGGTTGAAGACGGATCAATATAAAATGCCGCATTTTGATGCGGGTTTTCGCCGTAACGCATTTCCTGTATTTTCTGAAATTGCAGGTTAATGGTGCGCGGGAAGGTGTCTTTGCTGCCGTCTTCTTTAATCCGGCCTAAATAGTTAGCAATCATGCCGTCGTAGTTTGACGTGTGTTCAAAAGCTTTAACGGCTAAATCAAAACGAGTGTGGTCGGTTACCGTGCCTTCGTTGTTTTTCATTTCATCGAGTACGCGGTCGTAATCAGCCGGGTCAACAATGATGCTGACAAAAGCATGATTTTTCGCTGTAGCGCGCACCATGGCCGGGCCGCCGATGTCGATGTTTTCGATGGCCTCATCGAGGCTGCAATCTTCTTTTGCCACGGTAGCTTCGAAGGGGTAGAGGTTCACCACGACTAAATCGATAGGCAGGATGTCGTTGTCCTTCATCACATTGTCGTCAATACCGCGACGACCTAAAATGCCACCATGAATTTTCGGGTGCAATGTTTTGACGCGACCGTCCATAATCTCCGGAAAACCAGTGTGTTTGGAGACTTCTTTTACCGGCACGAACTCCTCAACCAGTAGTTTGGCAGTGCCACCGGTGGAGAGGATTTCTATACCTTGTTCACTCAGAGCTTTGGCAAATTCAACAATACCGGTTTTATCTGAAACACTGATAAGGGCACGGCGAACCGGACGCTGGGTTGAGTTTATCATGGTGGTATCCGTGGTTAGATGTTCGCGAAATCGCGAATTATACCCGAAGATGGAGGGTGTTTTTTTTGTTTTCTGGATTGCTTGTCTTACTCTTCAGCATTCGGTTTCGCCCGTTGGCGAGTTACTTTATTTTGCTTGTCCAAAATAAAGTAACCAAACAAAAAGACACCCCGAATACGTCGTGCCCATAAAA
>QIHT01000007.1 GCA_003229115.1 Gammaproteobacteria bacterium
TCGCAGTTAAATATTAATAACTTCGTTCTTCATACACTGGACGACATCACCATCACCAACAACGGCACCACCGTCGTTACCGATGGCGGCAATGTTTTCCGTCTTAATAACGGCGCGATCTTTGATAACAATAATCTGATTGAATTCCAGAACAACACTATTATCGACTCCACTGTTGGCGGCGGTTTCTTTAACAATAATCCCGGTGCGGTAATTCGCAAGACCGGTGGTACAGGTACAACTACAATCGGTGGCAGTTTATTATTTGCAACATCAGGTGCGACCATTGATATCCAAACGGGTACATTTGGCCTTGGCGGCGCGGCATTAACACTGGATGCAGGTAGTGTGCTCACGGGTTTTGGCGCATTCGCAGGTGATGTGATCAATAGTGCTGGTTTAATTACACCGGCTGGTGTGGGTACGGTTGGCACTCTGACTATCAACGGTAATTACACACAAGGTGCTAACGGTACGCTAGAAATTGATGTTAATTCCACCGGCACGGCGGGCATTGATTATGATCTGTTGAACGTGACAGGTGCAGGCACGACCAACCTGGATGGTACCTTGACCACGGTGGTCAATGTCACTAACTACTCGGCGCAACTGGATGACAGCTTTAACCCGGTCGCTTACAGCAATTTCTCGGGGGCTTTTTCTCAGGTGACTAACTCTCAGGGCTTTGCTTATGACCTGAGCTATAGCGCCAGTTCCGTTAATATTGTGACAACGGCCATACCAGGGCTTGTTCTACCGGCTGATCCGATTAGCGAGTCTGTCACCTTTTCAGATCTTGTGGATATAACGGATAATCCAGGAGATGTCACCGATATTGAACAGTACATTGTTGCTGAAGATGGTTCGGAAGAAGACACCGCAGGACAGACCTTGTCCTGTAGTTAATCTTTAGAGGGTCGCGGCTAAAGCCGCTCCTACCACTTGATGCCTCGTCAAGCATTGGTAGGCCGGGATAAGGTGAACTCGATTTCCCATCATCGCGAACAGCGATAGCAGTATGATAAACACTGTCAGCATGCAATACAGCTGGAGATGATAGCTCATCTGTGCGTTGACCTACGGGTGTCACCAGTGGATTAAGCTGAGGCACCACCGGTGGCGAACCGCTCCTGGCAGAATAAGGCGATGCCTGCAACATTTCACTCATGCAACCTACGTAATAAATCCCAGTATATCATGGATGGAAATATATCGTAAATTCAAATAGATACATCAACTATCTAGTATAAATATTAAGTGTTTTCTGCGCCCACATTGACAAAACACGCCTTAATATAATAGAATACTGATATTCTAATATATGGATTTTGCGTGTGAACGATATTATGACCTGTGAAGAAGTAAAAAATTTAATGACAATCGGTGGCCAGCTCATCGATGTTCGTTCGTCGGTTGAATTTAACCAGGGTGCGCTGGACGGGGCGGTTAATATGCCTCTCGAGTCATTTCAGTATTTTGCCAAAAATATTGATAAAACCAGACCGGTTATATTGTATTGCCGCTCAGGCAAGCGCTCGGGGGCTGCCAAGCAATTTCTTGAAACCATTGGTTTTGGCAGTGTATTCAATATTGGCGGATACCAGAGGTACGCAAGCTGCTAAAAGCTAGTATCCAGGGACAAGGCTCTAGTGGCCACGAACCCGATACCAGTATCCAGCAAAAACAAAATCTGCACAAACGGTGCAATGCGTTTCACTTATTTCACCCTACAAAACTATTAACTTTTTTTCGTAGGCCTGGATAAGATTTACTATTCCAGGCAGTTTTTTTTAAGCTTTAGCTTTTCCTCGCCACTAGATACTGGATACTCGTCCCTGTAACATCCGCGCCATGAAAACGCGTGACTTTCATTTTGATCTACCCGGTGAGCTCATCGCCCAACGTCCTTGCGAGCAACGTTCTGCCAGTCGGCTTTTGCATATAACGCGCACTACTGGCGAAATATCACATAAACAATTCAAAAACCTGCCAGCGCTGCTAAACAAAGGTGATTTACTGGTATTTAACGACACGCGCGTGATTCCAGCACGCTTGTACGGGCACAAATCAACCGGCGGCAAAGTTGAAATTTTAATTGAAAGACTCATTGACGAACACCGTTGTCTCGCCCATGTGCGTGCCAGTAAAACACCGAAACTCGGGGCGATCATTAATATAAATAATAACGCCGGTTTAAATTACGCCCTGAAAGTGGAAGGCCGAGAGGATGATTTATTTATTTTGACTAACAATAATGGCAGTCAACTCACAGAAATTATGCAACAAGCGGGGCATATGCCTTTGCCACCGTATATAACACGTGATGATGAAGAAATAGATTTCGAGCGTTACCAGACGGTTTACTCTAAAAAACCGGGGGCAGTCGCCGCACCCACTGCCGGGCTTCATTTTGATAATGAAATACTTGGCCAGATTGCAGACAAGGGAGTGTTATCAACCTACGTAACCTTGCATGTCGGCGCGGGTACCTTTCAACCTGTTCGCGCAGATAATATTGAAGATCACTCGATGCATTCCGAGTATCTTGAAGTCAGTCAGGAAACGGTTGATCTTTGTCACCAAACAAAACAGCGGGGCGGACGCATTGTGGCGGTGGGTACAACAGCAGTACGATGCCTGGAAACGGCTTCGCAAAGTAGGCTGGGCATTGCCCACCATCACTCTTATCGGGCAGTGCCCGACCGACAAACTTCACAAAGTAGTGAATTAGCACCCTATACAGGTGAAACCGATATATTTATTTATCCAGGTTATGAATTCCAGACTGTGGATGCAATGATCACCAATTTTCATCTGCCGGAATCGACTTTGCTGATGCTGGTCTGTTCATTCGCCGGCTATGACAATACAATGCGTGCCTACCGTAAAGCGGTTGAACAGAAGTATCGTTTTTTTAGTTATGGTGACTGTATGTTCATTTCATGAACATAGTTATCAGTTTGCAGCAGGCAGTTTTCAGTTAACTACTGCCAACTGCCTACTGATAACTGTCAACTTCCGTAATGCCAACTTTCGCAATATCAACTTGCCCAATTATGATAATAAACTTTAAGTATAGACGATAACTATTTGATGTTATTTAACTTAATTAATACCGATAAAACTGCCAGACGCGGCAAACTTACTTTTGAGCGAGGCACGGTCGAAACCCCGGCGTTCATGCCCGTTGGCACCTACGGCACCGTCAAAGCCATGACACCTGAGGAGCTCGAGGACATCGGCGCGGAGATTATTCTGGGTAACACCTTTCACTTAATGCTCCGTCCCGGCACTGACATTATCCAGAAACACGGCGATTTACACGACTTCATGCACTGGCAGGGCCCGATTCTCACCGATTCCGGTGGTTTTCAGGTATTCAGCCTGGCCAAAATGCGCAAAATCACGGAGCAGGGCGTGATTTTCCAGTCACCCATTGATGGCTCGAAAGTTGAATTAACCCCGGAAAGCTCGATGCAGGTGCAAGAGGCGCTGGGTTCGGATGTTGTCATGGTGTTTGATGAATGCACGCCTTATCCCGCTACAGAAAAAGAGGCTGAAGACTCCATGCAACTCTCCCTGAGATGGGCTGAGCGCTGCAAAACAGCCCATGAGGGCAATCCATCAGCTCTGTTTGGCATAATACAGGGCGGCATGTACGCCGACCTGCGGCACGAATCGGCTCATGGGCTAGCTGGAATCGGCTTTGACGGCTACGCCATTGGCGGACTGTCGGTAGGTGAGCCGGAAGACGAGCGCAATCGAATCATCGACATCACGGTACCTGAACTCCCGCAACACAGGCCGCGCTACCTGATGGGCGTAGGACGACCTGAGGACATCATTGAAGCCGTGCGGCGGGGCATCGATATGTTCGACTGTGTTATCCCCACACGGCACGCCAGAACGGGCTTTTTATACACTCGCAGCGGCATCATCAAGATTCGCAATAGCCAGTATCAGGACGATATCCGCCCCCTGGACGAAGCCTGTGGCTGCTATACCTGCCGCAACTACAGTCGATCCTATCTACGTCATCTGGACAAGTGCGGCGAGATTTTAGGCGCTCGCCTGAATACACTCCATAATCTGCACTTTTATCAGGATTTGATGAAAGATATTCGCGAAGCCATCGAGGCGGGGCGTTTTGAGCAGTTTTCTGAGGATTTCTATACTGCTAGATCA
>QIHT01000186.1 GCA_003229115.1 Gammaproteobacteria bacterium
GGGACGCGGAATCGAACCGCGAGCCTCATCATTGTGAGTTTGATGTTCTACGGTATCTGGTGCCGGAGAGAGGAATTGAACCCCCGACCTTTTCATTACGAATGAACTACTCTACCAACTGAGTTACTCCGGCCAGGGTCGTATATTAACAACAAAGTATTTCTGTGACATCCACCAAATGATTACAATCGTTCGGGTGTGACACGACATTATCCGTGATGTGATTAATCAGGGTAACGAATATCTACCTGTCGACGGTAGAGGAATGGTGGTGAGTATATTGTTACCCTAACCACAAATATATAATTCGTAATCGCATGGAGAAACCGAACGATATTAAGAATATTTAAAATTAGGTGCTTACAAATTTAATAATGCGTTACCGGATGACAGGCAATGGACATTTGAGCAACAGCAACCTTAGCTTTCAAATCTATAGTGGCAAAAAAAAAGCCCCAACCGCTGGGGCTGGGGCTTTGCTGATAATTAATTTAGCGCTTTTCAATATTTTTTACGCTTGCGGGAAGTAACGCCGAATCCTAAAATACCAGCACCTAAAAGCAATAAAGCGCTTGGCTCAGGAACATTAGCGGCATCAGAGACTGACATTGACACACTGGAGATCGCAAAATCATTGTAATTACCAAGAAATGTGCTTGTTGCAACAATGTTTACATTTGCCAGACCCCAGTCATCAAAAACTGTCATTTCCGCAGCTGTAAAGATATAGCTTACGTTGTAGACAGGGTCAGCTAGTGAGCTTTGATTCCAGCTAAGAGCTTCAAATAGCATGGTATCAAGAGTTGAGCCATTGTAGGCTGTTATAGTTAATGCTGTTAGCTCTGATTGCGCGTCAATTGAATATAGATCCATGCTGAACGAACCAGAAAGCCATGGAGTGATTGCATCGGCATTGACGGCATCTTCAGTTAACATGAAGCTCGCTGGTGGTGTAGCGCCGCCGCCAGCATTAAACATGTCAAAACGAAAGTTAATGCTTTCACCTTCTGTCAGTGTGGAGTTAGCATTATAATCACCGGCTCCGTAATATGAATAGGTTTCAGTGATGACGATAGCACTGGCAGACGAGACACTAATCAAGCTTACTAGTCCTAGTGCAGAGGCAAAAAGTTTTTTCATACGTAATGTCCTTAAGAATAAACAGTTGTAGTTGTATAGTTATGTTATTTTGATGCAGATACCATGCCAGATTTGTAAATCATTGAAATACCACATATTACTGAGTCCCAGCCTAAAATTAAAACGTGAAATTGTAAAGAAGTGTGACACCTCATTAATTGAAGTGGCTCATCAAGATGTGTACTAATACTCAACAGCTTTATATTTATTAATACGTATCTATTTGTTTTTATTGTAATATTTATGTAAAAAATTTAAAGAGATGAGTTTGTGTGAAAAAAAAGGTAACTGTAAAATTTTAGTACGCCCTTTCAAACTCTGGTTATCAAATTAACTCTTACATTAACTATTGTCCATTGCCTGTCATCCGGCTACGCGGTCGGGCAGTATAACAAAAGCTTTTAATGCGTTGCAGCCATGGTGTAAAGCGAAGCATCACAGAAAGGTGCTTTACCCAGCACCAGTTCCACCATGAGTTGCACCGAGGCCGGGCCTAACACTATGCCGTTACGGTAATGCCCCGCATGAACATATAACCCTCGCACTTCTTCAGCCGGGCATATGTAGGGTATACCATTTTCTGTACCTGGTCGCAGGCCTGCCCATTGCCTTTCTATGGCTAAATCTGCCAACGCAGGAATGAGAGCAACGGCATTATCACGCAATTCCTGCAATGCATTCTGTGTTGTTGTTTTATCAAAACCTGTTTTTTCCAGCGTACTGCCGGCCAGCACATGACCATCGCGTCGTGGAATAATGTAATACCCCTGTGACAAAACAATACGGTGCACCAGATCCGGTTCACCCTTGAACATAATCATCTGGCCTTTTACCGGTTCAACATCGATTTTTTGCACGCCTTTAATCAAACCTGCACTCCACGCACCACCAGCAACGATTACTTTTTCTGCACTAAATTCCCTGTCTTTTGTGCGCACGCCCGTTACCTGTCCGCTTTGAATAATAATATCCAGCACCGGGGTATGTTCGAGACAGGCAATGCGCAGGAACTCAAAGCTGCCCTTTAAGGCGTTAACAATTTTTGGGTTACGAACCTGCTTGATATCGGGCATCCACAGACCCTGTTTAACCTCGCTACTCACCGCCGGTTCAATTGTCTGAAAAGCCTGTTGTTCTGTGATGTGCTGAATATCCACTGACCACTGCTTTGACCACGACAACGCTTTTTCAATTTCAGCTTCATCAGCAATCAGTAAACCGCTGCTCAATAACTCGCAATCCACGCCGCTTTCATCCATCAACTGTGTAACCAGATCCGGATACAATATTTTGCTTGTTTGCGCCAGGGTATTTACTGCATCGCTATATCGCCAGGGATATAAGGGTGAGATGATGCCGCCGCCGGCCCACGAAGATTCACCGCCCAATGGGCCACGCTCAATCAATAACACATCAACGCCACTTTTATGAAGTTCGCGCGCCGTCAGCAAACCGATGACGCCGCCGCCTATAACTATGCAATCACACATACGCTAAGTTTACAGCAATAAAATCAGGAGCCAGGGGCGAAAAGCTAGTGGCAAGGGACGAGTGGCAAGTGGCACAAAAACAGGGGGGGGTCAGAAACAAGTGTCTAGTGGCAGGAATTTGTTGCCTCGCACCTCGCCACTTGTCCCTTGCTACTGTATTTAACTACCAGAACAGGTAGAACTCTCCTGAATTGCTTTGGGCGCATGCGAAACATATTTTTCACAATAACAACGATGTTCACCTTTGTCCCATTTTTTCTGGCACATCGCTATCATCTTGCCTGCAATGTCACTACTTATAGCTTGCTGTTGTGCAGCGCTGGCAGCCAGCGCAGCTTGCTCGGAAGCCAACTTTTCTTCTGCAACTTTTTGGTTGGCCAGTTTGGTTGCATTGGCCTTTTCTTGCGCTAAACGTTTTTCCTCACGTTCAGCAGCGACTTTCTTTTTGCGCTCACGCTCTTTGCTTACTGCCGTACCAACGCTAGCCGTTGCTTTCTTTTTGGCAGCGCTATCCGCACAGTTATATTCTACTGCTTTCACTTCTGAATAACCTGTCGGCGGCGACGCCTTGCATTTTTTTGCTACCGCAGCAGTTGCCACGCCTGAGGGTTTCGGTTGCGACTTCGCAATTGCGGGAGGAGGGGCTGTATTTAGTTTTGCAACAATGCCGGAGAAGTCAGAAATATCAAAGATAACCGAAACATTCGAACGAAAAGGTTTTAATTTATAAGTCAGTTTTTTGCCTTTTTTGAGCATATCCAGCGTGGCAACATTCAAACGCATAGTAAACGTGCCGACTTCACCCTGATTTTTACACACTTCTTTTTTAACTTTCAGGCCCTGTTGTAAAAATCGTTTGTGTCTTTCCTGGTTGTTCAAACACCATTGAAAAACCGGCAACCGCTTGCCATCTAGCAACACATCATTGACAGTAAATTGATCATGGCGTTTTGCTGCAGCTTCAGAATCTTGTGCACTTTTGGTAATGCGCAAACGAAGTAGTTTTCTGTCGTAAAAAAGATGATAGAAGGTTCCTGAATCAGAACCCGAGCGTGTCGCCGTCTTATTTCCAATAACCCACGCAGCATCGCGACCAATATCGACGCTAGCGCCTTTCTCAAATGGATTATTGCTGTTTTTGGCGATAACACTTGCTGACAAACAAAATACCGCCAACGCTATAAAAAATCGTTGTTTTCCCATATCCTAAGGAAATACCCCAAAAAATATCTGTAAAATTGCCTGCACGCAGGCTTCTTAAATGCCTATAGAATCAATATATAGCACAAGATTGATAGATTTTTTCAAATCGGCGGCGATGTAAACAAAATGCACATAAGGTCTACTTTAGAGATATTTGATGTTTTTAGAAAATAACCCGGCTTCCAGACGATGAAAATAACAATCAACGGCGAAAATCATACGCTTACCAAACCAGGCAACCTGAATCAACTAATTTCCGGGCTGGGTCTTGAGAACCAACGACTGGCCATCGAGGTTAATCAGGCCATC
>QIHT01000069.1 GCA_003229115.1 Gammaproteobacteria bacterium
GCAAGACCAACAATAGGTCCCAACTCCATCGAACCGTATAGTTTGATTACTTCAACCTGCTCACCGCGCGATTCGAAATAACGACGCGCGACATTGGTGAATTTAGTCGCTACACGCAAACGGCCATTTACTGGCTCGGCACCCACTTTACCCGCAGTCATCAATCGACATTTTGCAATTTTTAAATCAACCGGTTCGTACAAACCTTCGCCACCGTGTTCCATCAACACATCTTTACCGGCAACACCAATATCTGCTGCACCAAACTGCACATAAGTAGGCACATCAGTAGCACGAATAATTAATAACTTGATGTCATCATGATTGGTATCAAGAATAAGTTTACGACTCTTTTCCGGGTCTTCTGCGGGCACGATGTCGGCTGCCGCTAGTAGTGGTAGCGTCTCCTTGAAGATTCTGCCTTTTGATAGTGCAATGGTTATCATAAGGCCGAAGTGAAAAGTGAAAAGTGAAAAGTGAAAAGTGAAAAACTCATTTGCTGGCCTTTATATTATCTTTTGATGTTTTTATGCTTGATACTAGTAACTTAATTAATTCTTTTACTTGTGGATATATGCTGCTATAGGCTTCTTTGGAGATATAATTACCATCATGCAACAAATTTAGCCAGTAAGATGTTTCGTTAGCTTCTTTTAGTGCAACACTCAATTTATTGACAAAATCCGGTTTTGACTGGGCAAATTCAGCCTCTGCTACCAAAGCACCAATCGCCGTACCTGACCTAAGAACCTGCTTGCTGATTACATACTCTTTCTGCTCTCGCATAAGGTACTGACATAGCTTAACTATACGCAAAGCAAACACATAAGTTTTATCTTTTAAAACGCTCTCCATGCCAAACTATCTCTTCTTGCAAGCCCACTCAATCGTATCTAAATCCCTAATTTTTCACTTTTCACTTTTCACTTTTCGTTTTTCACTACCCTAATCCGTCATTCTCCGAATATTAGCACCCAACAAAGCCAGTTTTTCTTCAATAATCTCATAACCACGATCTATATGATAAATACGCTGCACTTCGGTTTCACCCTCTGCCACCAGTCCCGCCATAATCAGACTGGCGGAAGCACGCAGGTCGGTGGCCATGATCGGAGCAGACGATAAGCCTTCGACCCCTCTGATGATGGCCGTGTTACCTTCAACCTCGATGTCTGCGCCCATGCGCTGTAATTCCTGCACATGCATAAACCGGTTTTCGAATACGGTTTCAACAATCGTCGCAGTACCTTCTGCTATCGTATTTAATGCAGCGAATTGCGCCTGCATATCTGTCGGGAAAGCAGGATAAGGCGCGGTACGAACATTAACGGCCTTGGGACGCTTGCCTTTCATATCCAGCGATATCCAGTCTTCGCCGACTTCTATCTCGGCACCGGCTTCTTTTAACTTAACCAGCACCGCGTCCAGTAACGTAGGATCGGTATCCTTTACTTTGATTTTGCCGCCCGTAATGGCCGCAGCGACAAGGTAAGTACCGGTTTCAATCCGGTCCGGCAAAACACGGTAACGCGTGCCCTGAAGTTTTTCGACACCCTCTATGGTAATAGTGTCGGTGCCAGCACCTTCAATTTTTGCGCCCATGGCAATAAGAAACTTTGCCAGATCAACCACTTCAGGTTCTCGCGCCGCATTGTCGATAACGCTGGTACCTTCTGCGAGGGTTGCCGCCATCATCAAATTTTCTGTGCCGGTAACGGTGACCATTTCCATCACCATACGTGCGCCCTTGAGACGTTTAGCGCTAGCGTGAATGTAACCGTTTTTGACTTCGATGTCGGCACCCATATCCTGCAGGCCTTTGATGTGCTGGTTAACCGGGCGCGAACCGATAGCACAACCACCGGGCAACGAAACCTCGGCTTCACCAAAACGCGTCAACAAAGGACCCAGCACCAGAATAGATGAACGCATAGTTTTCACCAGGTGATAAGGCGCAACGTGGTTCTTAATCGTTGAACTATCGACTTCAATGCTGAGCTTTTCATCGATAACAACGGTGACGCCCATGCAACCAAGCAACTCTACGGTGGTAGTGACATCGTGCAGGTGCGGTACGTTTTCAACAATCGCCGTACCCTCAGCCAGCAAGGTGGCAGCGAGTATCGGCAACACTGCGTTTTTGGCACCGGAAATTCTAATCTCGCCATCCAGCGTTACGCCACCTTGTATCAGTAACTTGTTCATACTTATTTAATAAATCCGAGAGGTAAAACTAGGGGGTTAGATAGTCGCCCAGTTCAGAATCCAGGCCGTAGGCTCTAGCCACGATAATCATCTGTTCTGGTAGTTCTGCAAAATGAATCGACTGGTTGTTTAATTTCGTGCAACGCGCCATTTCTAACAACAACGCAAGCCCTGCGCTATTGCTATCCCTGACTTCGGCAAAACTGACATGCACCTTGTCCATTGTTTTGAACAAACGTTCTGCTTCTTTTGCCAGCGCAGGCACCGTTTCAAAATTCAACACACCCTCTACCTTGATGGTGTTATCGTCTGAAACACTAAGGCTCGCGATTGATGGTTCTGTATCTGAAGCTGTCAAGAAGCGGCCTGGCTAGCGTTGCTTGTTTGAGTACCGGGGCTCTGTGGTTCGACATTCACTTTGGAATTTTTATTCTGCAGCATTTTCAGCAAACCAACCATGCCGCCTTTACGCATTTCCTGCGCAAAGGTTCCACGATAACTGGTAACAAGACTAACGCCATCAATATTAATGTCGTAAACCTTCCAGGCATTTCCTTTTAGCCGCATTCGATAGGAAACCGGAATTTTGGGCCCGCCGGATTGCAATACATCAGACTTCACGATGACTTTTTTTGCACCGTCATCCACGTTCAAAGGATAAAACTTGATGGTCTGGTCGCTGAATTCCTGCAAGGACTTACCGTAAGTCCGTATCAATAATATACGAAACTGATCAACAAACTCAATCTTTTGCTGGTTGTCCGCTTTGCGCCAGTTTTTACCCAGCGCCAGCTTGGCCATGGTGACATCATCCAGATAAGGCACGATGTGCTCATCAACAATCTTATATATAAGTGCAGGGTCGGATTCGATTTGATCGTGTTGCTGCTTGAGTATTTTAATCACTTCATCAGATTTACGTTCCAGCAACTCAACCGGTCCTTCGATAAGTTCGGCAACAGCCACTGTGCAAAAAACGAGTGCAATCGTTGTTATAACGGTTGTAAATCCGGCTTTTAAATTCATCATGGTTTTCTCCTTTATGACCCGCTTCTGGCCAGTATAATCCCGGCAGAATTATTCATCCGCCTTGCTGTAGAGAAACTGGCCAATAATCTGTTCCAGCACCAATGCTGATTGCGTGATATCAACCACGTCTCCTGATGTTAGATACTCTTCTTCGGCTCCAGGTTCCAGGCCAACGTATTGTTCACCCAATAATCCTGAAGTGAGAATACTGGCTGCGGTATCCACTGGAAACTTATCATACCGGGATTCTATCGACAGGGTTACTATGGCTTCGTAGCCATTACTGTCATATTGAATATCCGTCACCCGGCCAATACGAACACCACTCGCTGCCACCGGAGAACGCACCTTAAGGCCACCAATATTATCGAAATGGGCCTTGATGGTATAACCATCACTATTTCCGTAACTGGTCAGATTGCTCGCCGACATCGCCAGCATAAATAATGCGGCAAAACCTGCTGCCACAAACAAACCCACAAGCAGTTCCAGGGTACGTGTATTCATAGTTAAGCCTCTTATTTTCCAAACATCAGAGCAGTTAAAATAAAGTCTAGCCCCAGAACGGCCAGAGAGCTATAGACCACGGTTCTTGTGGTTGCCTGCCCCAGCCCTTCCGAAGTCGGTACACAGTCATAACCTTCAAAAACAGCAATCCAGGCAATCACAAAACCAAACACAGCGCTTTTAATCATGCCGTTACCCAGATCCTGCATCAGATCCACTTTGCTTTGCGCCTGTGACCAGAACGCGCCTGAATCCAGCCCCAGAAACTCCACCGCCACCAGATAGGCACCCATCACACCGACCGCACTGAAAACAGCCGTCAGCAAAGGCACGGAAAGAAAACTGGCTAAAAAGCGCGGTGCAATAATACGTTCCATGGGATTGACCGCCATCAT
>QIHT01000180.1 GCA_003229115.1 Gammaproteobacteria bacterium
CGGCTGCCGTAACGTTTTACTTTATCGATTTCGGCTTCCAGAAAATGGTTGAAATGCAGGCGGTTATAAATGCGAGTCAGGGAGTCGGTATAAGCCATTTCTGTCATCTGGTCACTGAGCAGTTTGTTGTGTGCAAGCAGGTAACCGAATATGATGCCAGCAGCCACAGGCATAATGAAAGATACAGCGGTTATATCAATGCCGACGATGAATTTCGAATGGATGATATTAAGTTCGATGGTAAACAGACATGACAGGAATATATAGGCAGCATAAATGACGCCTTTGCGTTTCATTAACTGCCTGAATTTATTTATCATTATATGCCCTGTACTCCTTGCTGCTGTCATATTATAGTTATTGCCAACAATATGCATTAATTCCTATAAATTACGAGGGCTGAAAAAAATGAAGAATTCTGTCTATCTATTGATTATCGCAGGCCTTATCTCATTCGGAGCACCATTGCAGGCTCGGGAATTTAATGACCTCAAGTTTTCCGATAAGGTGACGCTCGGTGGTACAAATACAGAGCTTCAGCTGAATGGTATCGGTATGCGCACCAAGTTTGTTTTCGATATTTATATCGGCGCGCTCTATACCAAATCACCAGCAAAAAGCCGCGAGGAAGTGCAGGCACAGGAAGGTCCAAAGCGAGTGCTAATGCATTTTTTATATGATGAAGTGGGCGTTGAAAAGCTGACTGACGGCTGGACGGAAGGTTTTGAAGAAAACCAGACTGATGAGCAGTTTAAAAAACTGAGTGAACGTCTGGAAAAATTTAATACCATGTTCACCACGGTTCATGCGGGTGATGTTGTTTTGCTGGATTATGTTCCAGGTAAGGGAACTATTGTAAATATAAAAGGCGAGCAGAAGGGTGTTGTTGAAGGGGAAGATTTTTATTCGGCTTTGTTGGATGTCTGGTTGGGGGATGAACCGGCGGATGATGATTTAAAAGAAGCAATGTTAGGAGAGGATTAAGTTTTATTTTTCTGTTTTCTGAATTGCCTGTCTTGTTCTGACAGGCATGGTTTCGCCTTGCTGGCGAGTTACTTTATTTTGCCCATGTTGATGACTTGGCAAAATAAAGTAACCAAACAAAAAGACACCCCGAATACGTCGTGCCTGTGAAAAACACAGGCATACCCTCGTCGCTCCCGACAGGTGAGGCTGCTGCGGAACTCGGGCATTAAAAAACAATGCCCTCAGACATCCTCGCAGAAAGCCTCCTCACCTGCCGCTCGTTCCTCGGCGACTCCAACGGGGCCCGCAAGTCATAAGCAAAAAAACAAAACCTGTAACCCAAAACCCAACCTGATTTTCGCGAATCTTTGACCGTTGGTGACTTTGACCTTGGATCCCCTGGAAGGAGCCGAGGAGCGAGTGATGTGTGAGGGGTTGTCCGCGAAGGCTGTCTGAGCGAACGTTTTTTGTGAGTGAGTTCCGTAGCGGCCTCACACATCGCGAGTGACGAGGGAATGCCTGTGCTTTTTACAGGCACGACTGGTCGGGGCGGCATTTTCTTTGGGTACTTGTATATTGAGTCTTTCAAGGATGAGGGTAAAGTGAGGCCCGGCCCTTAGTGGTTGCTAAGGGCACTGTGCAACATCCGATTTGGGTACGGTTCCTTTCAGAGACCGAAAGAAAGTGTGGTGAGTTGCACAGCTCCAAGTTTTATCTCGGACAGTCACTTGGGCCTCGAGCCCGTATTACAAGGCGGAGAAAGCTTATTACAATGAATACTAAAAAGATAACCGAAAAAAATATGGGGGTCGATGTCTCTAAATTAACACTGGACTTGCATCTCCTTCCTGATAACAAAACATTTCATGTCAACAACAATCATGCGGGCATTGCAAAAGCGATGGCTCGTTTAATAAAAATCCAACCAGCAAGGATAGTCATTGAAGCAACCGGACGACTGGAAAAATTGTTTGTGTGTGCCTGTGTCGAAGCGCAACTTCCCGTGGTCGTTGTTAATCCACTGGCCATACGCCGATTCGCTTCAGCCTGCGGCATTATTGCAAAAACCGATGCACTGGATGCAAAAGTTATTGCACTTTTTTCTGAGCGCATAAGGCCTGATATTCGAACCATCAATGATAAAGAATCTCAATTTATCAATGACTTACTCGTGCGAAGAGCACAGCTATCGGATATGTGCACGATGGAAAAAAACCGGTTATCAATAATGCCTGAGGCCTTATTCGATTCCATTCAACAAACCATTGCGTATTTGGAGCAGGAGAAAACAATGATTGAGAAAAAACTGGATCAAAGCATTAAAAATAATGTCCAGTACAATGAAAAACTCAACATTTTAAAAAGCATTCCAGGTGTGGGTGATATCACTGTTTATACCATGCTCGGTCAATTACCTGAACGGGGTAAAATCAATACTAGAGAAATTGCGGCACTTGTGGGTGTGGCGCCTATGAACAAAGACAGTGGCTCTTATAGGGGTCAACGTCGCATTCGAGGCGGTCGACGATCGGTGCGTAAGGTTTTATATATGGCAACATTGTCTGCCATCCGATGTAATCCAGTGATAAGAGCTCAGTATCAAAGGTTAATGAAGTCCGGTAAGTTATTCAAAGTGGCGATGACAGCCTGTATGCGAAAGCTCATTGTCATTATGAATGCCATGTTGCGTGATGGAAAATGCTGGCAATGAGGTAATAATTTTTGTTGACTTTGAACACAGTCACTTTCTTTGTTGCTGTAGACAAAACCGCCGGGAGCGGTTTTGAACATGCGAAACATGGCCCGTAGGGTGGATTACATGGACGTAATCCATACAAAGAAAGTGCCTCGCCCGTGGGTGCGACAAATTTGACCGGATCAAATTTGCATGAGCGAAGCGAGCCCGGAGGATGAGGCGCATGGACGCGCCGAATAATACCCACTACCAACAACCTTTAAGTTGTGAAAAAGGTGAACCCTGAATTCCAATCAGAAGCATGCGGGAATGACAATAAAGAAAGAAGAGCAAGATCCCTCACATTCGTTCGGGATGACAGTCGTTGATAAAAACAGAAAAAAAACAAAACCTACCTGGAATCACCTTTCTTAGTGGTAGCTGTGCTACCTCCCGATGATGATTTCTTATCATCCTTTTTAGATGACTTCTTGTCACCCCCGGATTCAACTACATTTTTCTTCTTGCCGGATTTAAAATCCGTCTCATACCAACCCCCACCCTTAAGCCGAAACGAAGGCGCAGACACCATTTTCTGCATGGTGGACTTGCCACACTCGGAACACTTCTTCAGCGGATCATCGCTGATTTTCTGCAACACTTCCGTTTGAAAGCCACACTTGGAACATTGATATTCGTATATCGGCATGCTGGTATCACTTCAAGAATACAAGACGCGGATTATATACAGGCTGACCTCAGTCTTCCACACCCCACATGATATGCTCTATCAATGACCGCCCACGATAAAACCATCCTCATTACCGGTTGTTCAACTGGTATAGGGTATTGCGTGGCCAAAGGTCTCCAGCAACGTGGTTACAGAGTATTCGCCACAGCCAGACGGCCTGAAAGTGTCCAGGCGCTACAGGATGAAGGGCTGGAAAGTTTGCAACTTGATTTGAATGATTCCGACTCTATTCATCTGGCCGTCGCCGAAATTCTCGAGCGTACCGGGGGAAAACTATATGCATTATTTAATAACGGTGCCTACGCTATCCCCGGTGCGGTTGAAGATTTATCGCGTGATGCCATGCGCACACAATTTGAAACCAACTTTTTTGGCTGGCTCGAATTAACCAACCTGGTGATACCGGTCATGCGCAAGCAAGGCTACGGTCGCATCATTCAAAATAGTTCGATACTGGGTTTTGTCGCTATGCCGTTTCGGGGTGCATACAACGCGACAAAATTTGCCATTGAAGGTCTCAGCGATACATTACGACTGGAGCTTAAGGACACCAATATACAAATATCACTGATTGAACCCGGCCCCATCACCAGCCACTTTCGTATCAATGCCGCCAAAGCTTTTAAACAACATGTTGACGCGAAACGCAGTGTGCACTATGAAAAGTATGAGCATCTGATAGACAAGTTGAATCATGACGGTCCCGTAGTCCCCTTTACCCTGCCGCCAGAGGCTGTTTTAAAAAGAGTTATACATGCACTGGAAAGCAACCGCGCGAAAACTCATTACTACGTTACCTTCCCGACCTATTTATTTGGTTATCTGAAACGAATTTTGAGTGCACGCATGCTGGATGCCTTACTGGTGAAAGCAGGAAATGCAAGCAAACGCTAATCGCCGAGCGCATTAAACAAATTGTGTAATTCAACTATTATCATGCTTAGTCTAATTATGAATTTTGGAAACCACAGGCATCCATGAGAAACGACTCGACAAAGTGGATTATTGCGCTTGGCTTCAGCACCCTGCTCGCACTTATGAGTGTGATCACCTACATCTCTTTATCACAAATGGATTCAAACATTGAAGAAATGGCCACACTGGTCGAGGTAACCAATGCCAAAATACTGGCCGCCCAGTCTATGCGCGACAGCATTCGTCTACGTGGCGATGCACTGCGTGACATGTTCCTGCTGGATGACGTATTTGATCGCGATGAAATGCGATCCAAACTCGAAAAAGGCGCTTTAGATTACAGAATTTTCCGAAGCGAACTGGTTTCGCATCCATTAAAGTCTAAAGAACTGAAATTAATAAATCAAATTGACACCTTGACCATCTGGGCTAGAAACATCAACAATGAAGCTAGCGAAATTCTTATTTCGAACGCGTCAGTTGAAGTAATAAAAACACATTTGCGTGAAGCTAACGACGCGCGTGACCAAATGCTAACCCTCATCGACAGTCTAATAGAAAGCCAGAATACTTATGCCAACAATGCACTCAAGGAAAGTGTGCGTTACCACGAAAACACCAGTGCCGTTATCATTCTACTTTCAGCCGCCACTTTCTTTTTTGGAATCCTGATTTCATTATTAGTTATTCGTCAGGCAGCCAGAAAAAACTATGAAATTCAACACCAGGCCAGTCATGATGCACTTACTCAACTGGTCAACAGAAAAGCGTTTGAGCACAAACTGGAAGAAGCTATTTTCAACGCGAAAGAAACCAACAAAGAACACGTACTTTGTTACATGGATCTTGATCAATTCAAGATAATCAACGACACCTGCGGCCACGATGCCGGTGATCAGTTATTAATTAACCTGTCGAAACTCCTGGACAGTAAAGTACGCGTAAATGACACACTGGGTCGTCTCGGTGGCGACGAGTTTGGCTTATTACTGGAAAACTGCTCGCTGGAAAATGCACTTGAGATTTCCGAAGGCATCATCAGTCTAATCAAAAATTACGAATTCGAATGGCAGAGTCGAATTTTTCCTGTTGGCATCAGTATCGGCCTGGCTCATATAACCAGTGAATCAAAAAATATTGCCTCCGTTCTAAGCGAAGCCGATGTTGCCTGCTACGCCGCCAAAGACATGGGTAGAGGCCGGGTTCATGTGCACGAACTCAAAGACGAACAGGTCAATAAAATTCATCGTGAACTCAGCTGGGTTGCCAATATAGAAACCTCGCTAAAAGATCAACGCTTCAAACTTTATGTGCAACCGATTGCTCCT
>QIHT01000094.1 GCA_003229115.1 Gammaproteobacteria bacterium
TTAACGTTGAACACATTGTTGACGTACTTTCCCAAAAAGAAGAAAACCTTAAACATGGCGAAAAGTTCACCGGTCGACCATCGACACGAATCTTTGCCAATAAAAATTATATTGTAAAATTAAAGTCTGAATTCAACTTCAAAGTAATTGAAGCACGTCGCTGGATTTCTAAAACAATCGAGCAAGAGCGTCTTTATAAGCTCTATCACCCAGCAAAAACCTGGTTTGTTATTCATACTGATAAAGGCGGCATCATTGCCAACATAATGCCTATTCTTGAGCCTCTTCACATCACTTGTGAAACAGCCAGTTCAAAGTTACTCATCGATTACTTATCTAACATAAATGAGCATTATTTTTATATTGCTAAGCAATATGACAAACGCCTCGATATTGGCTTATCAAACTTTGCTCTCGATGACACTGGAAAGCTTTTTTATCTGGATGATGACCTCTATCAATGGGATGACTTCACCGCCTTCAGTGTCAGCATTAGCCATTTGCTACTGAAATTGAATCAATTCGATGAAACAGCCTGGTCTATATACGGCCAAAATATTCGAAAACAAATATTAAAAAACTTCAATGATAGCCACTGGATTGTGGTCGCCATCGAACAGATTAAAGATGGTTTTATTGCTAATGATCAACAACAAAGGTCTCGCCAAGCTCTATTTAAAAGTTTGAAGAATCAACAAAGCCTCCCAGACAACAACATTGACACCTCCGCTTCATACAAGCAGATACCCATCAAGATAACTGATGATTTAATCGCTATCATTGCTGATATACACAGTAATCAACCAGCCCTTGAAGCTGTTCTCGAAACACTCGGCCAACTTGGCGTCAAGAATGGCATCGTGCTTGGTGATATTGTTGGTTACGGCCCCCATCCAGATACCTGCATACAGTTGTTAATTGAATCTGGCTTTAGTGTCGTAAAAGGAAATCATGATAACGCCGTGGCCACAGGTAATAGCTCAAGGGGCTTTTCTCACCTTGCACGTTGGGTAGTCGACTGGAGTAGAGAACAGCTATCTCATCAACATAAAGAGTGGTTAGAACAACTCCCTCCCTACATACGACAGGATAACTGGCTAGCACTGCACGGTGCCCCTGTCGATAAAACATTCTTTAATGCCTACGTCTATAAAATGACATACGAAGATAATCTAAATAATTTAGAAGAACGTGAAATCCCAATATGTTTTCACGGCCACTCGCATCTCTCAACGATTTATTATCGAACAAAAACAGGTGATAAACTTAGCAATGATTCTACATTTTCACTTAATCATCAAGCATCTCTCGTTTGCCCAGGGTCAGTGGGCAAAACAAGAAGCCAGGTACCGCAGGCTGAGTTTGCAGTATTCAACCGAAAAACGCTTGATATTCAATTCCACAAAATTTTCTACAAAATGGCAAAAACACTAGATGATATGGAAAGGTTTAATTTTCCTGAGAAATTGATTGAACGCTTTCTTTCAGGGATGTAGCACCTGTCACCACATATGATTTATATTCATACCTTGAGACATTTTCACGAGTCTATTTTCCGCTCCAGCCGCGTTATAAATGATCTCAAAACAGCCATTTACTTGGTGTAAACGCCGTTTTTCGATCATTGATGCCTTCCTGGAACGAAAACAAGTTCCCGAGAAAAGGTCTCACCTTAACGTTTTTTAGGTGCCTGTTACCCGAAGGGTTCCTCTACCACAATTGCACGCCGACCTGTGCATTTTAAAACACATTCACTGACAGGCTGCTTAATTAAACTAGGCCAAAAACTACGGTCAACCTGCAATCACCTCACAATCAAATCGTCTGACATCCTTCATTGCATTATATAAAGCTGTCTCACGTATGCTTAGTTGCTCTTCAGTAATCATCATATGCATGTGCACAAAAGCAGGCGTATTTCCCTGATAATGGTCCTCTCCGCCAAATGCTGCGACTATAAATTAAGTTTGCTTACGCACTAATACCGATTTTTCCTTGCCATAGAAAAACTGCTCTAACCATGGTTCATCAAATAGAACATCATAAAGGCCTTGGTGAACGACATAAACAGCATCACAGACACCAATTTTCGCTAATAACCCGTTACCATTGCCTGCACTGGGTCCTATAGGAATGATCTTCTCACTTAAGCCCTCGCCTAGTGGCTCTCCACTCATGGTTGAAGCAACTTCATCAAAAACGATTTCCCATGCACCTCCCCTGTATCAGGATAGTTGTCGCCTCAGTTGAAATGATAAATGATCAGACAGGGAGCGGAAAGAGTTTGGAATGCCGAGTTATTCAGAAGAACATAAGGCCTCTGTATTAAAGAAGGTGCTGCCCTCACACAACCAGTCAGTGGCAGAAGTGTCGAGAGAAGAAGGTATCAGTGATACGACCTTGCATAATTGGCGTACTCAAGCCAAACAACAAGGAATCCCCGTGCCTGGAAGTGGAAAAACAAGTGATCAGTGGTCAGCTGAGGCCAAGTTAGCCGTGGTGATTGAAACAGCCGCGCTGTTGGTGCTGCGAAAAAAGCTCAATGCGTTCTGGGAGGAAAAAAAGGGCGACTAACGCCCCACCCAGAGCGGCAACAAATAGTGGATTGGATCAATGAAACAGTGGCTTCAGGTGCCAGAAAAGAGAAAGCATCAGCGGAATTAGGGATCTCGGTACGAACCCTGCAGCGCTGGGTTGAAGGCGACAAAGTGAAAGAGGATCAACGCCCCGTGATAACCAGAAAGGCTCCCAGTAACAAATTGTCTGAAGCAGAGCGCGGTCAAATATTAGCCGTGTGTAATCAACCAGATTAAATAGTCCATGTGGCTCACTTTTCAGTTGATGGAGTGGCTCAGTTTTCGACCGTTGTTGACAGCTAGCCGATAGCCGGCAATACCTAGCATCAGAATCCAGTTTTTACCGGATACTTAGCGAAGCAGATCAACTCAATCACAGAGGGCGCAGCAAAGCCATACAGCAACGTACCCCCCTACCACGCACATTGATCAAGCCTGGTCGTGGGATATCAGCTACCTGCCAAGCCATGTGCGAGGCTTGTATTACTACCTTTACCTGATCGTCGATATCTACAGCCGAAAGATTGTCGGGTGGGAAGTATACAATCGTGAATCAGGAAATCTGGCTGCCGAGCTAATGCAACGAACGGTGATTGCCGAGCAATGCTTTCGAAAACCGCTGGTGCTTCACTCCGATAATGGCAGCCCGATGAAATCGTATACATTACAAAGTAAACTGGTTGATTTAGGCATCACACCATCACATAGCCGACCACGGGTCAGTAATGACAATGCGTTTTCAGAGTCACTGTTCAGGACAATCCAATACTGCCCACAATGACCTTCTCAAGGCTTTTCATCGCTCGAACTCGCGAGAGACTGGGTCAATGGTTTTGTCACTTGGTACAACCTTGAACACCGCCATAGTGGGATAAAGTTCGTAACCCCAGCGCAACGTCACCAAGGAGAAGACCGTGATATTTTACAAAAATGCGACCGCCTCTATGCTCAGGCCAAGTCAACGAATCCAGCGCGATGGTCTGGAAAAACACGAGACTGGGCACCCGCTGGTGCAGTGACTTTGAACCCAGAGAAGGAAGACGCAAAAGAAGCTGCTTGATTAAAAAAAGCGACAACTACCTTGAAAAACACCGCCCGTGGCAAGAGCTGTAACGCCAAAGTGGAGTGTCACAGGGTCGCCCAAAGGGTTTCTCTGCCCGCTTCCATAACTGCATTGCGCTAATAACCACGGTGTGCCCCTTTGAGTATTCCCTGAGAAGCACATCTTGCCATGGAAACGGGCTAAACAACTGACCCGTCAATATAAAGTGGTTGATGTACTAGTATATGGCCAGCAGGTTTTTTCTAAGAGCCAGCGACATCATAAAACGCTACTTACAATGCATCAAAACCACGTTGTAGATCGGCCTGTAGATCTTCGACATCTTCAAGTCCAACCGCAACACGCACTAGACCCTGATGGATACCCGCAATATCACGCTCTTCATCCGACAGGCGGCCATGAGTAGTGGTGGCAGGGTGTGTGATGGTGGTTTTTGCATCTCCCAGATTAGCGG
>QIHT01000228.1 GCA_003229115.1 Gammaproteobacteria bacterium
GGGTGAGCGATTCGGGGCGGCATTTTTCTGGTTACTCTTTTGTTGCTGTAGACAAAAGAGTAACTCGCCATAAGGGCGAAACCAAATGATGAAGATTAAAAACTAAGTTTCAGAAAGCAAAGAATCCAGCCAGACAACTATTTATCGAGATCGTAAAGTCTCAACTTCTTGCGTAGCGTACCGCGATTCAAACCCAAATATTCCGCAGCACGTGACTGGTTGCCACGGGTGTGTTCCAGTACAGTTTCGAGCAGGGGTTGTTCAATTTGACGCAAAACCATGGCGTACATGTCATTGGGTTCGGAGCCTTCCAGCTCATACAGGTAGCGGCGAATGGAATGTTTGACGGCGTTGTAGAGTTGTGAGAGCTGTTCATCGTTATGACTTATATCATCGGTCTGATCCCGGCTATTCTTGCCAAGATGTTCGTCAATGGGATGAATGTTGTTTGCGCTCATGCTGCCAGTAGTTTCCCTGTTTCGCTAAAAAATTCTGCTACCTGTTCAAGTTGAATATTTGCAGATTCTACTTGATTGATTCTTTGTCTGAACGAATCAATGTTGTTGAGTTGTGCAGCGTGCTGTTTGCAATACCAGCCTATATGTTTGCGCGCGATGCGGACACCTGCAAGCTCACCATAAAAATCATACAGGTTTTTTAGGTGTTTGAGTAATATATTATTTATTTCTTCAGTGTCTGGCGCTGCCATGTTTTTACCGTGTTGCAGGTAGTGCAGTATCTCACGGAATATCCACGGACGCCCTTGTGCGGCGCGACCGATCATGATGGCATCTGCACCGGTTAGCTTAAGAATATGCGCGGCTTTTTCGGCTGAGCTAATGTCGCCGTTAGCGATGACGGGTATGTTAACCCGTGATTTTACGGCACGGATGGTTTCGTGTTCTGCTTTACCTTTGAACGCGCAGGCGCGGGTTCTGCCGTGAACCGCAAGTGCCTGGATACCTGAGTCTTCAGCAATTTTTGCTATCTGTGTCGCGTTGCGATTTTTCGGATCCCAGCCGGTACGAATTTTCAGAGTGACAGGTACATCAACGGCGCTCACTACATTGGTTAAAATGGTGGCGACCAGTGCCTCATCTTTGAGCAGTGCAGAACCGGCCATCACGCTACAAACTTTTTTCGCCGGACAACCCATGTTGATATCGATGATCTGTGCGCCGTTATCGACATTAAATTGCGCAGCTTCAGCCATTTGCACAGGATCGGTGCCGGCAATTTGTACACTGCGGGGAGTGCTTTCGCCGCTGTGGTCGAGCCGTAGCTGAGTTTTGCGTGAGTGCCACAGTTGTTTGTTGGAGGTCACCATCTCAGACACCGCCATCGCAGCCCCCATTTCGCGACACAATATGCGAAAAGGACGATCAGTAATACCGGCCATGGGAGCCAGTATTAGCGGGTTATCGAGTTTGTAGGGGCCGATTTGCATAAAAGCCGACATTTGCCTGTGTGGAATAACAGGGGCCGATTTTACAGGAAAATATGGAGCGCGGATATTCGGGAATGTTGAAAGAAAAATAAATTGTCCGCAGATGAACGCGGATAAAGGTCAGGGCAAAAGCAAAATCTTTTAGCCGCGAAGAACGCAAAGGACGCGAAGGGTTAAAAACAAAAAAAAGCTTTTTTCGCGCCCTTTGCGTTCTTCGCGGCTAAAAATATTTTTGTTTGTAAGGTTTTAATGAGTGCTTACAGGAAATTAAACTCGTAGGTCATTGCCGTTGGGCCGGGATCCTGTATTTCCATACTAATATCTGTCAGTGCTTCCGGTGGTAATAATCTCAGGCTCTTTTTCTTAAGCTGGAGATATTCTTCTGGCAGGAAAGTTCTTGATGCAACCACGCTGCCGCGTACGTCCGAGAAGTCGACTTTTATGTTCGGGAAGGGTTGGGCGAATGTGGTGTGATTAATCATGGTTAACGAAACCATGAGCGCGCCTTTGACGTTGGGATGCGAGTAAATGTTACGTGAAACCATTTCTATTTCCTGGGGGTAGCGCAGATCCATGGCTTCACAGTTGGCATAGTTGCATATTTTAGTTACCCATGGCCTGAGTTGTGGTTTTGCTGCCAGTTCGTGGCGGTAGAACCAGGCGTATTCTACAAACAGGGTAACGGTGAGCATGAGTATTGCCAGGCTCCATGAAATGTCCTTCCAGATGGAATAGGGTATTTTTAGTTCTGGGATTCGGTATTCATCAGGAATGAGTTTGCTTTGCACATCATCGAAAAAATCGTCGGTCGCTTTTTGTTTGTTTTCAAAGGGCGGTATTTTGATATCGGGTTCTTCAGCAGGCTCATGACTGGATAAATTGCTGAGTGCCTGAGAGAGTTCTTTCACCGGTTTGTCTGGCAACAGCTCGCTTTTTTTATTGAGGGTTGCAGAGAGGTTTTCTATGGCTTTTTCAACGGGCTGAATAATCGGTTCTTCGCCAAAGCTTGTCTTGTTTGTTTTTTCTTCAACGTCATCGTTGAACGGGTCGTCAATATTATGCAGGCCATTAAACACATTCTGGCACATGCCACAGCGAACCATGCCATCGGCGATTTCCAGTTGCGATTCAGCAAGTTTGAATATGGTATTACAGTGTGGGCATTTAACTTTCATTGTGGCGTAATGATGCAGTGAATCAGGTTGATCTGCAACCGTGAAGCAGAACCCAGTCATGCTGAAAAACCGGCGCGTCCATGTTAAAGAAAATCCGGTAAGCATTGAGTATGTCATCGGCCTGTTCACGAAGAATGCCTGAAAGTACGATGTCACCACCGGGTTTGGTATGTCTGGCCAGGGTGGCTGCCAGTTCCACCAGGGGGCCGCTTAATATATTGGCAACCACGATTTCATATTGTCTGCCCGCCTGTTTGTTTTGCTGCTTTGCGGTGAAGAGTTGAAGACGATCATTGACATGATTAGCTTTTGCGTTAGCCAGGCTGGCTTCCAGTGCCTGCGGGTCGATGTCGATACCGTCGGCTTGTTGCAGGCCCAGCAGAAGTGCTGCAATCGCCAGAATGCCGGAGCCACAACCGAAATCGAGTAAGTTTTTCTGCTGATGAACGTGTTTATCCAGCCAGCTTAAACACAATGCCGTGGTGGGGTGTGTGCCGGTGCCAAAGGCCAGGCCGGGGTCCAGTCTTAAATTAATGGCATCGGGGTCGGGCGGATCAAGATGCCAGGGGCAGACCCACAGACGCTCACCGAATTGCATCGGTTGATAGTGATCCATCCAGGCACGGCTCCAGTTTTGATCTTCAAGCTTGCCGGTTGATAGTGTGTGTTCACAATCTTCAAGTGAAGATTCAATTTGCGTTACCAGCGTTTCATAATTTTCAGTGTATTCGAACAGGCCGGTGACAATGGCATTTTGCCAAACCGGTGTTTCGCCCGGCGCGGGTTCGAGAATAGGCTCATCTGCTGCGTCTTTAAAGGTGACAGAACAGGCGCCGTGATCCAGCAAAACCTGTTCGGCCAATTCGCAGCACGCCTTGCGGGTGTTAATCGATATTTGAAGCCAGGGCATGGTGTGTTTGAGTATCTAAAAAAGCACAGACTACCTTATGTGTCCTTGTAGATAAAATGGTTGCTAGATTCAGTGCAATCTCCACAAAACTATCCTTAAAGTCAAAAAGAAAGGCGCTTTGTCCGCTTGCCGCTGCACGGCCCCACGCTAATAAACGCAAAATCATTAACTGGGTATTGTGCGCCGTAGACGCACAACCATAACAATTAGCGTTTATTAGCGGACAAACAGGCTTTTGACCTTTAATGCATTTTGCTAATGCATTTTGCGTGGATAGCGCAGTGCTAGACCCAGTTTGTTATAAACAGTACTATGGCCGCCATGAATATAAAAGCTTATAACAACGGTCGTGACGCGCTCAAGACGCAGGATTACAAGGGAGCAACTCGCGATTTCGAAGAAGCCCTGAAAAGTGTTGAAGAACACGACGAGCAATACAATAACGTATTGGCCAGTCTGGGCTTGTCGCAGGTGCTGACCTCAAACAGAAACGGGCTTTTGTTATGCCGGGATG